>NZ_LZHK01000081.1:0-13006 GCF_001690415.1 Gilliamella sp. Imp1-1 | reverse complement strand
TTATATGAATTACCTTATCATTTCTAGAAAATTACTTAATAGTGGTAACTACTCATGTTGTTTATCTAATTTGCAAAAAAACTGTAACAAATATACATAAAAACATACTCACTTATAGCCAACTAACATTTCACGTTTTGAACCAAAGCCTTTTCGTTTTTGAACGATAAATCCTGCATTAATTAAATGACGACGAACAAATCCTGCTGCAGTAAAAGTAGCAAAACTACCACCAGATGCTGTCAGGCTAAAACAATTTTTAAATAAACGTTCTGACCACATATCTGGATTCTTAGCTGGTGAAAACCCATCAAAAAACCAAGCATCAATCAAAACATTCTGCTTTATTAAAAAATCTGAAAAATTGCTAATATCATCATTACATATCTTTAAACTAACATCGCCAAACTGGGAAGTAGAATCAATTAAAAAAGCCTGAAGTCGTTTTGATAATGAAAGTAATTTTTTATTTTTAAAAAGCACACTATTATGAATCTTTATTAATTCATTTAACGATAACGGGTACTTTTCAACACTAAAAAATGCAAGATGTTTAAGTCTATGATTCGGGTATTGACTTCTAAAATGTAAAAATGTTTCCCATAAAATCAAAAAATTTAGCCCTGAACCAAAGCCTGTTTCGCCAACTATAAATGTATCTTGCTTGTGATTCAAAAAACGCTGACGTAAATCATTACCTTCAACAAATACATATCTGGTTTCCTCAATTGCGCCTTCAGTATTAAAATAAACATCATCGAAATAGGTAGAGACAGGAGTTTGATTTTCGTCCCAAGTTATAGTTGGTTTATACATAATCATCCTTTAGAAGAAGCCGTTAACGAACTGTATATTAGCTTAGATTAAGTATATAATACGTAAATTAACTTATGAGGTAAATTATGCTATTTCTTTTTCGCTTAATTAGTGGTGTTATAATTGGTATTATCGTTTGTGTTTTAGGCGTCATTTTTTGCCTATTTAACCCAAGAAATCCCAAAAATGTAGCAAGATTTGCTCATTTATTTAGCTTTCTATTCAAACCTATATTGGGAGTAAAAGTTGATACTCGTACGCCTCCTAATATCAATATAATAGGTAGCTGTATCTATATTGCGAATCATCAAGATAACTATGATATAGTTGTAGCTGGTGATGTTGTGCAACCTAAAACGGTAACAGTAGGTAAAAAAAGTCTGGCTTGGATTCCTTTTTTTGGGCAACTTTATTATCTTACAGGTAACATTCTTATTGACCGTAATAATAAATCAAAAGCTCACGACACAATCGGACAAGTTGTTAATGAAATTAAAAAGCGTGGCATATCTATTTGGATGTTTCCTGAAGGTACTCGTAGCCGTGGACGGGGATTATTACCGTTTAAAACAGGTGCATTTAAAGCTGCCATTGCTGCTGGAGTACCAATTGTGCCAATCTGTGTATCGCAAACCAATAATATTAAATTAAACCGCCTAAATAATGGACATATCATTGTTGAAATGTTAGAACCTATCGAAACCAAAAATCTAGGCAAAGAGGATGCTAGAGCCTTAATGGAACAGTGCTATAGCCAAATGGCAACTAAAATAGAGCAAATAAATGCTGAAGCAGAACAACTAAACAATCAAAAATAAGTCATGAATAAACAAGATCGTAATTTTGATGATATCAGTAATAAATTTGCACAAAATATTTATGGCACAACCAAAGGTCAAATTCGCGAAGCAGTAGTATGGCAAGAACTAGAAAAAGTTTTAGCTACCTATCCACACAATAAATCATTAAATATTCTAGATGCAGGTGGAGGGCAAGGTCAGATCGCCTGTCGGCTGGCCAAACTTGGGCATCAAGTAACGCTTTGCGATATCTCTGAACAAATGCTAGAACAGGCAAAACAAAAAGCTCAATCCGAAAAGATAAATATAGATTGTCTTTGTTGCTCTATTCAGCAGCTTGATAACTTAATAAACAAACAGTTTGATTTAGTCATTTGTCATGCTGTATTAGAGTGGGTTGCTGAACCAATTGAATTAATAAAATCATTAAAACAACACCTTAAATTTGATGGTTTTTTATCGTTAATGTTTTATAACTATCATGCGCTTTTGTTTAAAACGGTCACATTAGGCAATTTTGGTTACACAAAATCAGGGTTAGCAAAGCGTAAGAAAAAAACTCTTTCGCCCGATTATCCAAGAGTTCCTTCTGACGTATATCTCTGGCTTACACAACTTGATTTTGATATTTTGCAAAAAACAGGGATTCGTATTTTTCATGACTATCTAATCAACAAATTCAAAGCAGAAACTCATTTTGAACAACTATTAGAACTTGAACAAAAATACTGCCAAACTGAACCATATCTTAATTTAGCAAGATATATTTTAGTTACTGCAAAAAACAAAATGAATTCATAAAAAACTCGTCTTACTCATGCTTTTTTAAATGAGCACTCGAAAAATTTATCATAAATCGCTATTATAAGCAGATTAGTTTTATTGATTAAGGAAAATGATCATGATTGTTGTAACAGGCGGCGCTGGGTTTATTGGTAGTAATATTGTTAAAGGTTTGAATGACCTGGGGCACAAAGATATTTTGGTGGTTGATGATCTAACTGACGGCACTAAATTTTCTAATCTGGCTGATCTAGATATTGCTGATTATATGGACAAAGATGAATTCATCGCAGCCATTATTAGCCATGAAGATCTTAATATTGATGTTGTTTTTCATCAAGGTGCTTGTTCGTCAACCACAGAATGGGATGGCAAGTTTATGATGGAAAATAACTATGACTTTTCTAAAGACTTGTTGCATTACTGTCTCGATTTCAATATTCCATTTTTATATGCTTCATCAGCCGCTACTTATGGTGGGCGCAGTGATAACTTTATTGAAGATCGCACTTACGAAAAACCATTAAACGTATATGGATATTCTAAATTCTTATTTGACCAATATGTGAGACAATTACTACCTCAAGCTAATTCGCCAATTTGTGGATTCCGTTATTTTAATGTATATGGACCACGTGAATCACATAAAGGTAGTATGGCAAGTGTCGCATTTCACTTAAATGAACAAATTAATAAAGGGGAAAAACCAAAACTCTTTGCAGGTAGTGAAAACTTTAAACGTGATTTTATTTATGTTGGTGATGTCGTTGAAGTCAATTTATGGTTCTGGAAAAATAAAATATCAGGAATTTATAACTGTGGAACAGGTCGAGCAGAGTCGTTCCAAGCTGTTGCTAATGCGGTTCTTACTTATCATAAAAAAGATGAAATTGATTATATTCCTTTCCCTGAACATCTAAAAGGACGCTATCAAAGCTATACCCAAGCTGATCTGACTAAATTTAAACAAACTAAATGCCCAATTGAATTTAAAAATGTTGCAGAAGGAACTGCTGAATATATGAAATGGCTTAATGAACAATAAGATGGAATTGATTAAATGAAAACACTCATTATTGGTCCTTCATGGGTTGGCGATATGATGATGTCGCAAAGCCTGTATCGTACATTAAAACAACTTGATTCTAATAACGAAATTGATGTTTTAGCACCGGCTTGGTGTCGAGCGCTATTAAATAAAATGCCAGAAGTGAATCAAGCAATTGCAATGCCATTAGACCATGGTGAGTTTGCGTTAAAAAAACGTCATAAAATAGGTCAATCACTGCGTGATAACCATTATGATCATGCTATTGTATTACCTAATTCATTCAAATCAGCATTGATTCCATTTTTTGCCAAAATTCCTAAACGTACAGGTTGGAAAGGCGAGATGCGTTATGGTTTATTAAACGATCTTCGTAAACTTGATAAGCAAGCATTTCCGTTGATGATTGAACGCTATATTGCTCTTGCTTATCCTAATAGACAGACTCATTCGGCTTCCGATTTACCACAACCACTACTATGGCCAAAACTCAATGTCGAACAAGATGAAATAACCCAAGCTCTTTCAACTTTTACTATAACACAAGATGAACCATTAATTGGCTTTTGTCCTGGTGCTGAATTTGGTCCTGCAAAACGTTGGCCCGATTATCATTACGCAGCACTTGCTGATATGCTAGTTAAACAGCACGCTAAAGTTATTATTTTTGGGTCCCAAAATGATCGCAAAGTAGGAGAACAAATTATTGCTAAAATGATACATCGTGATAAATGTATCAATTTAGCAGGTCAAACACAACTAGAACAAGCTGTTAGCCTAATTGCTGCTTGTAAAGCTATTGTGACTAATGACTCTGGACTAATGCATGTTGCAGCAGCTTTAGACCGACCACTGGTTGCTCTTTATGGGCCAAGTAGTCCAGATTTTACCCCTCCACTATCAGATAAAGCTGAAGTTATTCGTTTAATTACCGGATACCACCGTGTTCGTAAAGGCGATGCAGAACAAGGTTACCATCAAAGTCTGATCGATATTAAACCCGATATTGTTTTCGAAACCTTAATGAAACTCATCATGCGCTGTAAGAAGAGTAATGAATAATGAGAGTATTAGTGGTTAAAACATCATCCATGGGGGATGTACTTCATTCTTTACCAGCATTAACTGATGCTGCTAACAATTTACCAAATATATCCTTTGATTGGGTAGTAGAAGAAAATTTTGCCCAAATACCTAGTTGGCACTTTGCTGTAAACCAAGTGATACCGGTTGCAATAAGACGCTGGCGAAAAAATTGGTTCGCTAAAGCAATTCGTCAAGAGCGCCATGATTTTGTTGATACCTTAAGACGACAACATTATGATGTGATTATTGATGCACAAGGACTAATTAAAAGTGCGTTTCTTATTACTCGTAAAGCACGGGGTATTAAACACGGTTTGGATCGCAAAAGTATCAAAGAACCAATTGCTAGTTGGTTTTATGATGTAAAACACAATGTACCTAAACAAATGCATGCTATTGAGCGCATTAGATTGCTGTTTGCAAAAAGCCTACAATATACATTACCTGATTCAATGGGTGATTATGCTATTGCGCGTCACTTTTTATCTTCATTACCTAACGATAATCAGCAATATCTAATTTTTTTACACGCAACAACACGAGATGAAAAGCACTGGAGCGAAGATGCCTGGCGGAAATTAATTAAATTAGTTGAGCCTACTGGGTTAAAAATAAAATTACCTTGGGGAGCACCACATGAGCAAGCACGAGCAATTCGTCTAGCACAAGGATTCCAATACGTAGAGGTGCTTCCCAAACTTTCACTTTCAGATATAGCAACCATCATTGCGGGAGCAAAAGCCGTTGTTTCGGTTGATACAGGTTTAAGTCACCTAACTGCTGCATTGGATCGTCCAAATATTACTTTATTTGGCAAAACCGATCCTAATTTGATTGGCGGCTATGGAAAAAATCAATTTAGTATTATCTCAGATGAAAAATGCATGCAAACCATTCAAGCTGAACAAGTTTATAAACAATTAGTTAGCTTTTTATAAGTGGAATAAAAAAAATGAATTTAATGAATAAATATAGTACTCTTATTTATGAAAAATATGCGCAAATTGGCAGCAATGATCTTGGTTATATTGATGATGCCTTAGGTGCTGTTATGCAAGTATTAGACGAAGTTGTTCGTAACGAAAATGTCCCACAAGAACTAAAAGATAAAGCCGCTTATGCAGCGGCTAATTTACTGATCAGCGACTTTGATGTTAAATAGTGGTTGGTAAATTAATAATAAAACGGGTTGATTGCTCATCAGACTCAGCGTAAATTGAACCTTTATGTGTTTGAATAATGGATTTGACGATAGCAAGCCCTATTCCAGTGCCTGAATTATCATTACGATGACGTGATTCGTCAACTCGATAAAACCGATCAAAAAGGTGTGGCAAATGTTTACTATCAACTCTCTTGCCTGGGTTCGAAATGATGATTCGAATTCGCTTTTCACTTACTTGACTTAAAATTATAGTGATAGTCTGATTTTCAGGTGTATAACGAATTGCATTGGATAAAATATTACTGATTGCCCTACTTAACATCATCTTATCACCTTGAATATGGGAGCAATTTCCTTCAAGATTAAAGGCAATATTCTTCTCGTCGGTAAGTGGTTCAAAATATTCACACATCATTGTGATCAAGCTATGTAAATCAATATTGATTAAATTAGGCACCAATTGACGATTATCTGCTTGTGCTAAAAATAACATATCAGAAATCATCTGTGACATTTTTTCGTATTCTTCTAAATTTGAATATAAAATCTCGCGATATTCATTAGTTGTTCTAGCATTACTCAGTACTATTTGCGTTTGAGTTGTTAAATTGGTAATAGGCGTTCGCATCTCATGAGCGATATCTGCTGTAAAATTACGTTGCCGCTGAAACACATCCTCTATCCGATTAAGCATCTCATTGAATGCTTTCACTAAACTAACATATTTAATTGGTACTAAAGAAGCAGGAATACGATAATTTAAACTTTTAAAATTAACTTTTTCGATCTTTTTAATCAACCGATTAATTGGTTTTTGGGTAAAATAGACACTGATAAAAGAACCAATCAAGGCCAAAATACAAGCAATAGCAATAAGCAAGCCTAAACCATCGTGTAATCGCCGAATGAATTCGAGATGTAAATCACGACCAACAGCAACTATAGTGGTATATTGTCTACCATTTTCAATCGAAACTCGTGAAGCGGCAATTCGATATGATGCTTTATCTTGATTCCAAATAGCGGTAGTGTGATTTGCAATAATGGTATCAAAATCAATGTGATTTTTAGCAACAGTTAGATTAGGACCACGTGTTCGATAAACAATTTTACCTTTCTCATCAATAACATAAACAAATAGGCGATGATGTCCTGTCAAAATTAATAATAAATTTTGAATAAATTCGTCACGATTTTCATCTGGAGAATAATAAATAAGTTCACGTTCTATAGAATCAATAACCGAATTAAGTTCAGACACATTTTGTTGGATTGAAATTTTTTCAAAAGAACGTTCAATAAAAAAACTAAAACAATAAAGTAAACCGCAGGTTAATAAACAAACAATAAGAGGTAAGCGAAATGATATTAACTTATTCTGTTTCATCCAAGACATCTAACTTATACCCCATTCCACGGACTGTATGAATCAATTTTGGCTCGAAATCAGCATCAATTTTATTACGCAATCTCCGAATTGCAACATCAATCACATTAGTATCACTATCAAAATTCATATCCCAAACTTGAGATGCAATTAATGATCGTGGTAATACTTCCCCCGGATAACGTAAAAAATATTCTAATAACAAAAATTCTTTATTGGTTAAATCAATGCGTTTATCTCCACGTGTTACCATACGTTTAGGAAGATCCATGACCAGATCTGCAATACTCAATTGGGAATTATTGACTTGAGGGACATTACGTCGGAGCATAGATTTCACACGAGCTAATAACTCGGCAAACGAAAAAGGTTTTACTAGATAATCATCAGCACCTAAGTTTAGGCCTTTAACTTTATCATCCACACTTCCCATAGCGGTAAGTAACATGATAGGTGTCTCTTTGCCTGCTTCACGCAGTGACTGAACAATTTTCCAACCAACTATATCAGGCAACATCACATCTAAAATAATTAGATCATAATCTTCTGTCATGGCTCTATGATAACCATCAAGACCATTATTTGTTAAATCAACAACAAACCCAGATTCAACTAGACCTTGACGAAGATACTCACCTGTTTTTTGCTCATCTTCAACTACTAACAATTTCATACTTAAATATTTCCTTTGTTATTTGTCTGGTTGTCGTAATTGCATAACACAGCTATAGAATAAATGATAAACACCAAACCAATCATGATGGTTTAATGACTATTTTGTAATCCTAATGTCATTAATTAGTTGGTTTATCTTTGTTATAGTAGCTACACAATGATTCATGAGGCTAGACATTATTGTTTCATTGTTTTATTTCCTTTCATCCATTCCTTGCAATTTAATGCAGCCCTAGTTTATCTAGGGTTTTTTTTGTTATAGATCGATGCAAGTTTACATACACCCGAAACAACAATTAGTTAGGTATGAATTGAGTATATTTTAACAAAAATACTCTACATTGAATATTACTTCCTTTTACTTTTTATACAACACAATACCCGTCTCGACATGATCTGTATAAGGAAATTGATCAAACATAGCAAAATGTTGAATTGAATGTGTTTTAATCAATAACTGTAAATTGTCACGCAATGTATTAGGATTACACGAAATATAAATAATTTTTTTATAGGTTTTTAATATATTAATGGTATTTAAATCCACTCCCCCACGTGGTGGATCTACAAGTACCGTATCACACTGATATTCATCCAAATTGATTCCTTTTAAACGATTAAACTCTCGTTCTTTTTTAATTGCACTAGTAAATTCTTCGGCTGACAACCGTACAATATCAAGATTATCAATTTGATTAACTTCAATATTATGCTGAGCTGAATAAACAGATGCTTTAGCTATTTCAGTGGCCAATACTTTGCGAAAGTTTTGTGCTAGTGCAATTGAAAAGTTACCATTACCACAATAAAATTCGAGTAAATCACCAGTTGAATTTTTAGTAACCGATATGGCCCACTGTAGCATTTTAATATTTACGGCAGCATTTGGTTGAGTAAAACTATTTTCAATTTGCCGATAAATAAACGTTTTATCCATTACTGGCAACACTTCATCAACATAATCCACATCAATTGCTATTTTTTGATTACTCGCTCGCCCTACAATATTAGCAATTACTCCATGTTCAGCTAATTGAGCTTTTAATTTTTTTGCTTCGATGATCCATCCATCACTTAACTTTTTATGATATAAAAGCGTAATTAATAGCTGACCACTTAAAGTCGAAAAATAATCAATTTGAAACAGCATATGGCGAAGTAGCAAATTATGTTGTAACAAAGGTAAAATAGTTTGCATTGCTTGATTAATTAGTTTTGTTGCAATAGGAAATTCATCAACCCGTATTCGTTTTTTTGTTTTTTTATCATACATAATATGATAAAGATCTTCACCATCATGCCAGATCCTAAACTCGGCACGCATACGATAATGACTAAAAGGTGAACAATATACCGATAATTCGGGCAGTGAAAAATCCGATAATAACGCTTTTAAATTATCTACTTTTTTTTTCAACTGTTGATTATAATTATCATTCGAGAAACATTCGGTCATATTCATTATCTAATAGTTATTAAAGAAGTATTATTTAATATGGAAATTTGAGCCAATCTGCGTTAAACAACAAAATAATTAAACATTAATTATTTAAACCAATTTAACCTCAGTAGGGTAGTATAAATAATCATTATGCATGTTATCGCTTAACGGACGCATATCTTATCACAAGCAGCTAACAATGATAAGTTTTGCTTAAATAAAACATCTAGTTTTAGATATAAAACTATGTCTTACACTGTAATAACTACCTTACAATTAATCGCTCCATAAAAATAGAATAATATTCCATCACATTTTTATTGATTGTAGTTATAACGATTAACGTTATAATGTGCCTAATAATTTTAGATGAAAAGAACACTATGACTGCACACACTTTTTCTGGTTTAGAATTAGATAATATCTTAATTCACAATCTCCAAACACAAAATATAAATACTCCAACCGTAATCCAAGCACAAACAATCCCTGTTGCTTTAGATGGCAAAGATATTTTAGGTTCTGCACCAACAGGCACAGGTAAAACGCTAGCTTTTTTAATTCCGGCCGTACAACATCTACTCGATTTTCCACGCCGTAAACCAGGCCCACCACGAATTTTGATTTTAACACCAACGCGTGAACTAGCCATGCAAATTGCTGAACAAGCCAAATTATTAACCGGATCAACAAATTTAAGTATTGCAACTATAACTGGCGGTGTTGCTTATATAAATCACGCTGAAGTGTTTAGTAAAAACCAAGATATCGTTATTGCTACAACAGGCCGATTATTACAGTATATAAAAGAAGAGAATTTCGATTGCCGAGCAGTTGAAATGCTTATTTTAGACGAAGCTGATCGGATGTTAGACATGGGTTTTTCACAAGATGTCGAAATGATATCTGCCGAAACCCGTTGGCGTAAGCAAACCTTATTATTTTCTGCCACACTGGAAGGTGAAGGACTGCATAACTTTGCTACCCGTATTTTGAATGATCCAATCGAAATCAATGCCGAGCCTTCACGAAAAGAGCGTAAAAAAATCCTGCAATTTTATTATCGTGCCGATGATTTAACTCATAAAGTAGCACTTCTTATTCACTTATTAAAGCAAGAAGAATTAAAAAAAACAATTGTATTTGTTCGTAAACGTGAACGTGTGCATGAATTAGTTAGTTTACTGCACCAAGCTGGTATCCATAGCTGCTATTTAGAAGGTGAAATGGTACAAACAAAACGCAACGAAGCAATAAAAAGGATCAACAATAATATTGTCAGTGTACTTGTTGCAACCGATGTTGCTGCTCGAGGTATTGATATTGACAATATTACTCATGTTATTAATTTTGATGCACCAAAAACTGCCGATGTATATTTACACAGAATTGGACGCACCGCTCGAGCGGGGAAAAAAGGAACAGCTATTATGCTAGTCGAAGCGCATGATAACGAATTACTGCAAAAAATTGAGCGCTATATTAAAGAACCAATCAAATTAAGAACGATTGATGGATTACGCCCTAAAACTAAAGCACCAAAACCAGTAACTAAGAAAAAACCTTCACAAAAAGCAAAACAAAAAAGTGCGAACAAAAAGCAAGAACAAGTAAAAAAGAAAAAGATAAAACAACGCTATCGAGACACAAAAAATAAAGGCAAACCGAAAATCAATAACTAATACCGAATAATAATCATAACTTAATAGTTTAAACTTATGATACCAATCGTTTATAACAACTTTGACAATGGATTTTAATTGCTATAATGCTACGCTATATGAGTTGCAGTTAATTATAAAGGAGAAATACTATGACACTAGTCACTCGCAAAGCACCAGATTTTACATCAGCAGCAGTTTTAGGTACTGGTGAAATTGTCAATAATTTCAATTTATTACAACACATCAATGGTAAATATGCCGTTGTATTCTTTTGGCCAATGGACTTCACCTTTGTTTGCCCATCAGAAATCATTGCATTTGATCACCGTCTAGAAGAATTCAAAAAACGTGGTGTTGAAGTAATTGGTGTTTCGATGGACTCTGAATATGTACATAATGCATGGCGCAATACTCCACAAGATAAAGGTGGTATTGGTGCAGTTAAATTCCCAATTGTTGCAGATGTCAAACACTCAATTATGCAATCTTATGGTATTGAACATCCTGAAGCAGGAGTTGCACTGCGAGCTTCGTTCTTTATTGACAAATCAGGAATTGTACGCCATGAAACAATTAACGATTTACCAATTGGACGTAACATTGACGAAATGATTCGTATTGTTGATGCCTTCCAATTCCATGAAGAACATGGCGAAGTTTGCCCTGCTCAATGGACAAAAGGTAAAAAAGGCATGCAAGCAAATCCAAATGGCGTTGCTAGTTTCTTAAAACAGCATGCTGACGAGATTTAATTCAGTATAATTTTTATTCATCCATATCTTATTTTACGCTTTGCGTTACCGGAGTTAATCTCCGGTTTTTTTATATATAAACGCAATTAATTATAGAGTGGCATGTAATCCTACAACACCAACGATAATAATGGTGAGACCAAATATACGAGGAAAATTCTTAGGCTCATTAAATAACAGCATATTGGCTAACACGGCCCCCGAAGTCCCAAGACCAACCCAAACAGGATATACAATACTCAATTCAAGATAATAGAGCGAAAAATAGAAAAGCACAAAAGAGACAAAAAAACCTCCCCAATATAAAACCAATCTAAATAGACCTTTTTGCTCAGCATATAATTTAAGGCCTATAGCACCAATTACTTCAAAAACTGATGCAATTAATATTAACAGCCATCCCATGATTAAATTGTCCTTATTAAAATATTAACTGTCGGCACGTTTTAGTTGTACAACACCAATAATAATTATTGCCACAAAAAAAAGTTGAATTAGCTTAATCTCTTTATTAAAAAGTAAGATATCAATTAGCGTTGCACCAACAGCACCAACACCTGAAAATATGGCATAAACCGTGCCTGTAGGTATTGTCTTACAAGCATTGGTTAAAAACGTAAAATCAATAATAATGAGCGATACAATAATAATCCATTGCCAAAGCTCAGTTGCGATGCTAAATCCTAAAATCCAACATATTTCAAAAAAGCAGGTTAGCACCACAAATGCCCACTCTTTATTCATGCTAAACATATAGCTACCTCGTTTATGCTACTTTATTTTATGTCGTAATCAATTTTCTGCTCCAATGTGTTTAAGTATAATGCTTGATTATGCCCTATTGCCTAAAAGCAACGACAAAACAAAAGGTGGTTCGCAAATAGAATTTGCCGCCAAAAGATATCAATTGTTATATGGTCCTATCCATTAAACCAAAACGCCTAACGTTCACGAAACATCATCACAATTTTTATTATTATTTTTCAATAAGTAAGTAATTCTATAATGAAGATATATAAATGGCAAGGACAAAATTACACAATTCAAAGTTAGAGAGCTTATACAAACTAACCAATTCACCTCTATATAATACTTAAGCATGCAAGATATAATAAAGTTTTGTGATTTATTAGGGGCTGTTGATCTTTGCTGTACATAAATTACTCAACAATACATTGGCAGCCACATTAACATAAATGCCAGTGATACCATACTGGCATAATTCCTTTCTAACTTATCGTATCTAGTTGATATTGAACGATATTGCTTGATTCTAGCAAAGGCATTCTCGACTAAATGACGATAGCGATAAAGGCACCTATCCATACTGCTTTTATCTATATCCTTACCATAATTACGTTTAGCAATCACCGTTCGTCCGCCTTTTTG
>NZ_LZHK01000080.1:0-10889 GCF_001690415.1 Gilliamella sp. Imp1-1 | reverse complement strand
AAGGCGGACGAACGGTGATTGCTAAACGTAATTATGGTAAGGATATAGATAAAAGCAGTATGGATAGGTGCCTTTATCGCTATCGTCATTTAGTCGAGAATGCCTTTGCTAGAATCAAGCAATATCGTTCAATATCAACTAGATACGATAAGTTAGAAAGGAATTATGCCAGTATGGTATCACTGGCATTTATGTTAATGTGGCTGCCAATGTATTGTTGAGTAATTTATGTACAGCAAAGATCAACAGCCCCTAGTTTTATCCAAAAATTTACTATATATGTAAAAATCACGAACAATATAGTAAATTATTGTTAATTTTTATATAGAAAATATTTTTACATTATTATAGCCTTGGTCAATTAAATAAAGCGCTTGTAATTTACTCATGACTCCACGATCGCAATATAGTAAATATTGCTTCGATTGATCCAAATTCCCAAATTGCGTTGCTAACTTATAAAATGGAATATGCTTAACTTCAATATCACTCAATATAAGAGGGTTATCTTCCTGCTCTTCTAAAGATCGAATATCAATAACCACGTGATTGGTACTCAGAGTTGTGACAGTTTCAACATGAGCAATTTTGGTATCAGTTTGTTTTGCTATTTCACGAATATCAATATTTTCAGCCTCGGCAACTGCTTTATCCAAAATCGTGAAATCAAAATTCATTTCTTCTGCTTCAATTTTTTCTTTCACGGCTTTAACCGTTGGGCTTTTAGATATTACGCCACAAAATTCTGGCATTGTTTTAGCTATATCTTCAGTACCAATTTGACGCGCAATATTGATAATGGTTTCTTTATCGTGTGTGATTAAAGGACGTAAAATTAATGTATCACTAGCATTATCAATTAAACGTAAATTGGTAAGTGTTTGGCTTGATACTTGCCCCAATGCTTCTCCAGTAACAAGAGCTTCCACTTTATAGCGTTGCGCAATTTTTGATGCCGCACGAATCATCATCCGTTTTAGAATAACTCCCATTTGCCCATCATCAATTTTTTCAAGAATTTCACCAACAACATCTGAAAAATCAATAGCAATGAAACGCACTTTATGCGAACTACCAAAACGTTCCCATAGGTAATGAGCCATCTGTTTAACGCCAATTTCGTGAGTTTTTCCGCCAAGATTAAAGAAACAATAATGCACTCGGCTTCCGCGTCGCATTAGCATATAACTTGATACACCAGAATCAAAACCACCCGATATAAGCGAAAGAACATCTTCTTGTGTACCAGTTGGAAAACCGCCAATGCCAGCATGTCGACCTTTTACCAGCAGTAACTTTTCTTTGTCGATTTCAAGATGAACGGTGATTTCTGGATGAGTTAATTTAACCTTAGCCGAAGACACATGTTGATTAAGCCCACCACCAACATAACGTTCAACATCAATTGAAGTAAATTCATGTTTACCTCGACGCTTAACGCGTACACAAAACGTTTTGTTTTCAATTAATGGAGCATAATAATCTAATGCTTTTTCAAAAATATCATGCATATCAACAAAAGTGATTTCATCAACGGCTAAAATATGATGTATACCAGGGATTCGCATTAATAATTCAAGTATCTTAGCTTCACTATTTTCAACTTTTGGACGAACTTCAATAAAATCCCAATGACGAATAACCGCAACATCTTCAATATGATGCTTTAAAATATTACGAATGTTACTTGTTAGTATTTTAATAAATCGTAAACGAACAGAATCACTTTTGATGGTAATTTCGGGAAAGAGCTTAACAATAAATTTCATAAATACAATTTGTCATAATACAAATGGCGATATTATACCGTTTTTTTAGATAGAAACGTACCATTGATTATCACAACTAACTTGTAATACTTATAGACACATTATGTTTGACACTAAATAAGCCAAAAAATCATCATAGAGCGTTACTTAAACGTTATGGAACGTTAATTTCGTGCAATAATCTTAGTATTTTGAAGTTAATAGATTTTGTTTTCTTTACTACTTTACATCATAACAATATTATGAAGTTAGTTATCAATAATTGTAATAACGAAATTAATGGCTATGGTATTAACCTTCAAAAGGAAACTAGTTAAAAATGTTTTATCTGAGTTAGCTGATTCCACATGGCAAAACCGTAATCATCTTCATATTGTGTATATCACAAGTATCCTCTATATCGACTAAATTTATTGTTTATAACGATTAACAAGATAACAACTGATTGTTATAAACGATATGACAAGGCATAATATATTTCTAATAATGATTAAATTTTATCCAATAATAATTTAATGAGTTAAAATGGTTAAACTTGATAACAATATTTTACGTTTAAATAGAAAGAAATTAATACAGTTATTGCTATGTTAGCATGTTGTATGATGTGACTAAAAAGGTAAAGGAGGCTTATGATTAATACAATAGAACAACAATTCTCTAACAATTCAAAAATTTTTAAAACAATAAAATAAATCAATGGGAATAATTTAGGATGGAAAAAATTTATAAGCAACTAAAAATAACACTTTTTAAAGAAATCTTGTATTCAATTATTTTATTTATTTATTCTTTCTACTTCCATTTTGAGCTACAGCTATCCTATCGGCAACAACGGCAGGAACAATTATGGGAAATGCGCCTCTTTTTATTTCGGCTTCTTCTGAAAATAATTTAGGTTTTACCGTTAAAGATACTTTTTATAGTGAACAATTAAAAAATATCCCTAAATCGTTTGATAAAAACCTTACATTAAATGACTTTATCATCAAAACACCAACTGATTTTAAATTTTCTTCCACTCTGAATTACTATGATGAAGATGGAGACAGAGGTAAGACTTCCGATAAATGAGCTTTTTCTATTGGTGCAATTACCTTTAAATGGTTTGATAATGCAGGACAAGAAATTTCAAAATCTCAATATGGAAAGGTAATTGGTTGTGGCAGTGGGTTTCAGATGCCGCTTAAATTAGTTATTACTCTTTCTGATATACAAGTCCATTCTGAATATGGTGTTCCTAAAGACAGCGAATTATATAATTTAACCAAAATTTATCAAATTAATACTGATTCGACGATCTGTTTTGCAAAACCTAATCAAATGATAGTCAATAATAATCAAACTTGGGGAAGTCCTTATCATTTTACACAAAATGGTAAAACAGATTGTGTACTTGTAGGTTATGGTAATGTAGAAGACTCTTTGATTGATCCGAACCGAGGATATAAAGGCTGGAATAAAATTGGTACTGAATATAGAGATTCGATTTGTGGTGGAGGTTACGATCATAATGTTTTTGACCCTCTCAATGGATTTTATGCATCTGCCTATCCGAAGTTTCCAACAACAGGTTTTTCTGGTGCTCAGTTTCAATTAATTATGACTGGTGCCCAAACAGATTGGGATTATTCTGTGAATACAACACCGGTAGGTAGTGTGACAGTAGATAATAATGGCATGGTTTATCTCAACCATAAACCTAATGGCGCAGTAACGGTATCAGCAAAATTTAAATCAGATAATAGCATAATACATAGTTACACATTCAATCCAACCAAAACATGGGTTGCTCCAAAAGATGGAGTACATACATATGAACAAGCAACGCAAGTATGTCATGGCGAAGCAAACATACCTACTCGAGCTGAAATGACAAATTCTCCTAATGCTTCAGATTCATGGAAAATAGTACCACTAACTTGGGATCTGTTTACACGAACAATCAACCAAGGGGTATTAAGTGAATGGGGAATGACAACTTTCCCAAATTACCCTAAGTCCAATTGGTTCACAGGAGAACAATGGTTTTTTTCATCTGATGAGTTTCCACTAACAAATCAATACCCAGGACGTTCTAACCGATATGCTATTGACGCTTGGATTGGGCAAGTTGAAGTATGGGGGAAAGAACAAAAATTACACGCTGTATGTAAAGAATAATTACTTTATTTAAACTAAAAGAAATAAATGCAGTCAATAATCATGGCGCTTATTTTAGTTTAGACATTAACAATCTCTGATTGACTAAAAAATTTTTTTTAAACAGACTAACAATTTATGAAATTTTACTTGCTTGTTGGTCTGTCTTTCGCTAATATTTCGCATCAATAGATTCTGTTATATAACATATAAAGTTGACAGGTTGAAATGTACGAATTTTTAATTATAAGCTATCTAGTTATTGCGATCGTAATAGTTGCATTAGTTTTAATACAACGAGGTAAAGGTGCTGACATGGGTTCATCTTTTGGCTCTGGCGCATCAGCGACTTTATTTGGCTCTTCAGGTAGTGGAAATTTTTTGACTCGCGCTACCACTTTATTAGGTATTTTGTTTTTTGTAATAAGCATTTTACTTTCAAATTTAGGTAGCAAACCACGAATAGCTTCATCTAGCGAATTTGAGAATATTGAAGATACTGTACCAGTAACAACACAGCTGAATGAAGGTAATACTGCTGCACCTACTACAGCTCCAGTTACTCAACCTGTACAGCAAAATTCAACTTCAGATATACCTGAATAACAACGGCGCCGTGGTGGTGAAATTGGTAGACACGCTATCTTGAGGGGGTAGTGCTCTAAGAGCATGCGGGTTCAAGTCCCGCCCACGGCACCAAATCAATAAACAGTAACATTCTTTTAAACCCTACAAAGTACACCAAACCCAGTAATAACAAGCCTTAAAGTCTATTTTATTGCCCATTAAGTATCAGTAAGGTACATTTACAACCAAAAATAATGGGGGTATATTTGGGGGTATAATTAAATACCCTATTATTGCGTACCCCCAAAGGTGAAAAATGGCTGTAAAAACTACGCCCTTAACTGACACACAAATAAAAGCATTAAAAGCCACTAGTAAGGATAAAAAGTATTTTGATGGTGGAGGTCTTTTTTTGTTAGTTAAACCGACAGGGGTTAAATTATGGCGATTTAAATATAAAAAGCCAATATCACATAAAGAGACATTATTATCTTTCGGTAAATACCCAGAAACATCGCTACAACAAGCGCGAAAACAACGAGATGAAGCGCGAGAATTAATAAAGCAAGGGATAGATCCACAACATCACAAAGCGGAACAAGAACAACGTAAGCAAGAAGCTTGTAATAATACCTTTTACGCTATGGCTGAGAAATGGTTCAAATTCAAAACAGAACAAGGTTTAGAAGAACAAACGCTCAAAAAGGCTTGGCGTTCCTTAGAAAATCATGTTTTCCCTTATATAAAAGATATTCCAATAAACCAAGTAACAGCTATCAAAGCGATTAACGCATTACAACCATTAAATAACAATAATAAATACGAAACAGTAAAAAGAGTTTGCCGGCGAATTAATGAAATAATGTATTATGCTGTCAATATGGGAATTATCGATAATAACCCTCTAGCCAAAATCACCGACGTATTTAATAGCCCGAAAGTAAAAAATCAGCCAACTATTCCCCCTACTGAGTTACCGCAGTTCATGCAAGCTTTAGCTATGGCAAAGATTGAATTACAAACTAGATGCGTGATTGAATGGCAGTTATTAACATTAACGCGACCAAGTGAAGCCGTAGGGGCTAAGTGGGAAGAAATTAATCTAGATAAAAAATTATGGAGTATTCCTGCCGAACGCATGAAAATGGATAGACCACACAATATACCCTTATCACCGCAAGCAATAAAAATACTTGAGATAATGAAATCTATTAATCATAAAAGTGAGTTTGTTTTCCCAACAGCAAGACCGCCTTATAACAAGCCAATGAGTAGCCAAACCGCTAACATGGCAATAAAGCGCATGGGATACAAAGATAAGTTAGTTGCGCATGGATTAAGAGCTTTAGCTAGTACCGCTTTAAACGAACAAGGCTTTAATTATGATGTCATTGAAAGCGCGTTATCGCATGTAGATAAAAACGCAGTAAGGCGAGCCTACAACAAAGCAGAATATGAACATCAAAAGCGTATTATGCTTGACTGGTGGGGTGACTTTGTCGAGCAAGCAAGCCAAGGAAATGTCTCACTATCAGGTAACCGCAATTTAAAGCTAGTTAATCATTAACCATATCGCGCTATTCATACCGTGCCCCATATTTGGGTTACGATAAAACCGTAACTCAAATTTGAGTTACTCACTTCAATAACTTCATATTAAACCACTCCTCATATCTGAGGGGTGCTTTTTCAAATGTCATCCTTTACCTATGCCAATGATTAGGTTGTTTTTATACTTACCTCCCCATAATCTTAAACTTTTAATATAAAGTGTTCACTACTATTCACCAATCTAATATTAATTTATATATATCAATATATTATATACTTATTATATATATTTTTTGGTGTTCACTAGTATTCACTACTGTTCACTACTATACACATTATTAAAATAATCTTGATCCTGTAATTAACCAATTGAAATATAAATATATTTAGATAGCGTTATTTTTTTATTAAAATAAAATAATTATTAATCATAATTTTAGTTTAGGGTGATTTTTAGGTTGATCCAGGGCGGAATTAAAAGGCTAAATGCTTTATGGTGATTTCCACCATGCAGGTATTACATTTGCAATCTGCTAAAAAGCCAGCAGGTTTATTACATTGGTTTGAGTTACGCAACTATAGCTATTTATGATTCCCCATTTAGTAATAGCAGTCAAAAAAATTATTTCAATTCGCGGTTTTGCATAAAAAGGAGGTTGGGTGGTTTTAAACGTGTAGAGTTATAGAAATTTGCTACCCCCTCCTATTGACTGGGCTAATTTTGGACACGTTAAAAAGCAATCTAATAATTTGCCTTATTGGATTATAATAACCTTATTATTAGTAAGTTAGGTGGCAATATGGCAGGGAGAAAATCAAAATTAAAGGAAATGTTAGATCTAGGGCAAGAGTATTTGCATAAGCAGGGTTATATCAATAATGGCGAAGTGATTCCCTCTGTGGCTGGACTGGCTTTATATGCTAACTGTTCAAGGTCGAGTTTATATAATTATGCAAGTTCAAGCGAAGAATTTAAGGACATGTTAGAACTTATCAAAGCGCGCCAAGAAGTGGAATTAATTAATAAAGGCTTAAAAGGCGAATTTAACGCGAGTATTGCCAAATTGATGCTTGCTAATCATGGTTATTCTGAAAAGCAGACATTAGATCATCAATCTATGGGTAGTAGCATTATAGCCAAATCTAAACCAATGCGCATAGAACTAGTATCGCCACCATCAAAGGATTTAACCGCCTGACAAGCAAAGAGCATAAACTTGTTGCCTGCTCAAGTTTTAGATGCTCAAATTGAGCCACTTCTTATAGAATTTAAATATCCGAAAATCCATTTAATATAGGTATCCAAACAAGTATCCAGTAAAAAGGTATTTAATAAATGGATACCAATTTAATCATAAAAGGCAGTTAACAAGTTAGCGCACTCCAAGAACGTACTTAATAGATACGTACTAACAATAGTTATATATCTTTGGTTTAGCTAATGTGAAACCTGATGAATTGGTACGCACTAAAGAGGTACGCACGGAAAATATACTTAACGAACAGCAACTAATAGCAGAAGATAAAGATGATCCAAATTTGGATGATAAAATAAGACAAGCAGTTATCTTCATAATAAAGACAGCTATAATTATATCTTTAGCATTTTGATTTAAAACAAGCTAATTAATCTGTATTGAAAATATTTACTGGCGTAACACTAATAAATATATTGATAAGCTAATGCCTAGATAGGTTAAACGGTAACATTTTTATTATTATGAAAGAGGAATTGTAATGTACCCATGCACAGATCATTATTTACATTGTTTACCCGAAAATACATTATTTGCTAAGTATGACAGGAAGAATAATTTCTTAGGTTTTTTTATTAAAGGAAAGAATACGGATCATCAATATTTTTGGATGACGGAAGTTATTAACCCACTAAAAAACCATGAAGATTGGCATTTCCAAAATATCATAAAGAAAGGGTATATTTCACCTGAGTGGGATATTGAAAGTAAATACTATAGTGATGTTGATTCATATATTTATTTGGTTTTTGAAAGTGATGAGATTGAATATTTAATTGATAAATTAACAAAATGTTTACAAGTATCTAAAAATGCAAGTGTATTGAATTATAAATATAAAAACAATATTTAATGTACATAAACACAGTGCTATAATGTACCTAACTGTATATTAATGTATTATTTGCGTCTAGGCTGATCCCCGAACATTCGCAACCCTAGCGAACTGGCGCAAATATCTATTAGGGGCGTGAGGGGCGTATGGCATTGAATCCAAAATTACCACCAATTCCATTTGTTAAACTAGAAAGAGCCGCTAGAATTCTAGATTGTGATGTAGATGATTTTTTATTTTGGAATAGTGAGGGGATGATTGCTTTGTATGCTTTCGTTAATAAGCTTGAATGTTCTTTGTGTTTTTGTGCAAAGAAAAAAGAATATAACGAACAATGTGAAACATTCATAGAAAAATTTAATAATGTCAATAAAATTGAAAATAGTATTAGGGTATTGGGGCAATTTACTACCAATATTTTAGGAAGAGCTAGTCGCTACCCACACCCACGTAAGTATGACTATCTTATTGAAACACCAGACAAGATAAAACCCGATAATTTCCCGAGACTTTTTAGAGCAACATACTTTGGTAAAGCTTACGGGATTTGGCGAATTAAAAGATTTAGCCATTGGTTGCAATTAAGACAAAACATGCGTACATGTGGAAATAAAAAAGGGTTCACTCCTCATGAAGTTTCTATTCAAACCCTACTGCCAATGACCAAAATTGGCGACATGGATGAAATTTTTGATTACTATTTAAAAATTAGGGGTGACAATGAGTTTATTTTTAATGCTAATGAATTACTTATTTCGACAGAAGATATCATTTTACTACAATCCGCAAATAACGAATTCTTACCTGATTTATTTATTGATGAACTGGGCTTATGCCCATCTTTCATACGTTGGGGAGATGTAATAGACTCTGGTGAAAACAAAGCAAATGTTAAAATAATGAGAAAACCCGAAAATTTTTACAAGCCATTTGCTATTGAAACAGCTTTATTAACAAGAGAAAAATTTCCACATTGTAAAGTAGTCTCCTTATCCAGAAAAATACTCTCTAAAATTGCTAATGATTTTAATGCTACAAATCCACCAACCGAAAAAACCATTTCAAATTGGTTATATGAAATCAAAATAGGTAAACCCTCCGTTACAAATAATAATGATTTTGAGTTGGTTATACCAGATGAATGGCAAGAATTTTCTGAATAAAATGGAAACTAATTTAGTAAAATGGAAATTATATTATTTTAATATATAGGGGTATTCAATGCCTAGTTATTGATAGTTAATCAGCTAATTCATTAGGTATTTTTCCATTTTATTAAATGGTACATTTTAATATTTAATGTAATGCATGTCTGTTTATACAGTTATATTCTATATCTATCTTTTAGATACAGGAGACTATAACTAATGACCAATCAAATCCTATCCAAAAAAGAAGTAAAAGCTTTACTACATTTCAAATCTGACACTAGCCTTTATACGCTAGAACAGAAAGATGAAACCTTTCCTCAAAAAATCAGAATTGGCTTGCGCCGTGTTGGCTATCGAGCTGATGAGATTTACTCTTGGCTTGAATCTCGCAGAGTAGAACGTCGCGAGGTAGCATAATGGTGATAAAACAAAACCCTTTATATCGCGAAATAATAAAGGGCTTAGATTGGAGCTTAGACGCTTCCAATCATAGCCAATCTGATTATAAAAAGCTACCCAAAAAGCCGAGAGCTTACCTATTAATTGCGTGTACTGGTGACAATGGTATTACCGAAAATGAGATATTGCGCACCTGTAGGCTTTCTAGTGGTAGGAATTATTGTTCAGAACTAGAAAGAAAGTTAGGCATCACATTAAAGCGCATGGATGAACCTAATACCGACGGAATAGGCTCACACTATCGCTATTACCTAGCCAATAAGGAAGATGCTCAAAAGGTGGTTAATCTGATTCTTAGTTATGAAAATAGCTTATTAACTGAATCAGATATCAGCCAAATTTTAGCACTTTACCCAAGCAAAGCAGCTTAATTAATTGATTTTATAGCAAAGCTCATTTTTGAGCCGACGGCATCCCTTTGCCTAAATTTAGCTAAATGGGTGATAAATAGACAGATTAGGAGATAAAAAATGACAGATTTTAATAATTTAGTACCAGTAACCGAAACACAATTAAACGGCAAATTACAGCAAACAGTTAGTGCAAAACAATTACATCATTTTCTTGGTGTAGGGCGTGATTTTTCTACATGGATAAAAGGGCGTATAGAACAATATGGCTTTATTGAAAATGATGATTATGTGGTTTTTGATTCCCCCGAATTGGTGAATCAAAGTATAAAAAACAAACAGCTTAATAAAAGGGAAACGGTAAGAGGCGGAGACCGTAGAAGTATTGATTATCATCTAACTTTAAACATGGCTAAAGAATTGGCGATGATTGAAAACAACGAGAAAGGACGAGCAATAAGAAAGTACTTTATACGTTGTGAAGAACACCTTAAAGAAATCGCTCCAGCAATCCAAAAGAAAGCACTTAATCGATTAAAAGCGCGTTTAGAAGTCGCAGATTATAGCCGTCCTATGTGTGACGCATTAACAGAGCAACGTAAAGCACTGGGGAAAAGCGCAAATAACACCGTATTTACTAATGAATTCGATATGATTAACCGCATCGTATTAGGTACTACATCAAGCAAATACAAGAAAGCCAATAATCTTACTGGTAATATTCGTGACCACCTAAACGAATTTGAATTAAACCATATCGCATACCTTGAGAACGCAAATATAACATTAATCCATATTGGTTACGACTA
>NZ_LZHK01000079.1:0-2373 GCF_001690415.1 Gilliamella sp. Imp1-1 | reverse complement strand
TAAAGCAAGCAGCACTGATAATAGGACGAAAATCGCTATCCTAAAAGCAAATCGACATCGTTATAGCATAACAAAGCTATGTCAATATTTAGGATTATCAAGACATTATGCTTATTATCAGTGTAAATTGAATAGACAAAAATCAGTAGGGCTTTATGCCAATAAAATCGTGACGCTATTTAATCAGAGCTATCAGTCTTATGGTACAAGACGAATTCGTTTTGATTTACAGAAAGAGAATATTTGGGTGTCACGCCGTTACATTGCTCGGGTGATGAAAGCCTTATTGCTGGTATCAAAATACACCGTTAAACGTTATCAATCTCACACTACGGAAGTGAATGAAACCGCCATAGAAAATCACCTGCAACGACAATTTGATGTAGGTGATAAAAAACAAATTGTTGTTGCGGATTTAACGTATATTCAAGTTAAGCAACGTTGGAACTATTTATGTGTTTTAGTGAACTTATCCGATAGGCAAATTGTCGGTTACCATGTTGGTCAACATAAAACAGCAGAGCTTGTTATGTCGGCATTAAGCCAAATTAAACTGCCATTATCAAAATTGGATTTATTTCATTCAGACCGAGGCAAAGAGTTTGATAATCGGTTATTAGAGGCGTGTTTTAAGACATTTAATATCACGCATTCATTAAGCAAGAAAGGGTGTCCATATGACAATGCGGTAGCGGAAGCGACATTTAAAACAATTAAAACGGAATTTGTAAAAGGCCAACGTTTCAACTCAACGGCTGAATTACAACGCGCTTTTTCGGCTTATGCTTATTGGTATAATCATAAACGATTACATTCTTCGTTAGGCTACTTGCCTCCCGTTGAATTTAAAAAACACTTACCCCTTAATTTTTTTGTTTGAAAATGTGTTGCCATTCCAATATCATGCTTATATTGAGTATGTGCGAAATACAGGGCTTAATAATCCATTGTCCTTGAGTGGGTTCGGTTTATCATTAAATTACGCCATAAAAGAAAATAGAAAGGCGTACATTAAAAAACGAACTAATATAGGGGTAAAAACTAATTTAGAAATAAACCCAGATATGTGTAAAGATTGGCTACCTAAAGCCGAAGATCCTAACTAGTAGCTCAAATTGAACCACTAAAATAAGACCGCCCTAATTGGCGGTTTTTTATTGAGTGAATACATAAAGTGTATACTTGTGAATAGTAAACATTCAAGTATACACCACTCAAACCCTTTTAGAATAAGGCTTCAAGCAGGTAGTGAACACCGTGCATACTTTTTTATAAAATTTTATTTTTATGGGGGGAGGTATAAAAAATCTAAAACATAATTAACGGATACCGCTCACCTAGATAAATTTTTACACCGTCAAAATTCTAAAACCAATTTTTAACCTTTCAATTTGGCAAGATTAAAATACCTAATATTGGGGGTCACTTTTTGTTTTAGGTATACGTTTAGGTATACGATTCGATTTTTAAAAGTTAATCTTCCAGTATTTTCAGTGTGTTTATCTATATGATTCTGTTTCCCTTGGCTCAATATTCTGTAAGATCCTTTAAAACCCATTAAAATACAAAAAATCTGTAAATCCTTTACTAGAAGGATATAAACAAAATTTTCAGTTATATTATCGTGTTATTGGGCGGTATCAATGTAAAACGAAATTGATTTAATAAATAAAAAATCAATTAATTATTAAATATCTCCAAATATTAAACTCAATTCTATTAAAAGCGCACAATCAATTTTGTATATATAAATATAGTGCAACGATGACACCTACTAAGTGATACTTTTGTGTATAATCTAATAGTGATAGGATATAAAAAGTTAAATAAACAAAAGGTATAAAATTGTGACTTATAAACCTACCCAAGCGCCAAACAAATGTGAGAATATGAACCACATTCGTGCCGAAATAGATCAGATTGACCATTCCATAATTAAATTGTTTGCTACACGTTTTGAATACGTCAAAGCTGCCAGTAAGTTCAAAAAAAATACCACTGATGTACAAGCTAAAGAACGTTTTGACAGTATGCTAGAGCAACGAAAGCAATGGTCGAATGAATTAGGGCTTAATGGTGAAGTAATCAAAGATCTATATGCAAATCTAGTACGATATTTTATCGATGAAGAATTGAAATATTTCAAAAACAAAAATAAATAAACCTAGATTACACCATGAAGTGCAATTCTTCTTAACTCCTTAGAATAAAAATCGGCAGGGCTTTTAAACTTATGCCGTTTTCTTGGGCGTGTGTTCAACAGATATTGTATTTTCTTTATCTGTTTGTCGTCAACTAATGAAATGGCCGCTGACTTAGGTATAAACTGACGTATTAAGCCATTGGTGTTTTCATTTGTGCCTCTTTGCCAGC
>NZ_LZHK01000078.1:0-14840 GCF_001690415.1 Gilliamella sp. Imp1-1 | reverse complement strand
AAAATCCGCTAGTTGTGATAAATGTTTGAAAATATCAACTAATATTCCTTTTTTAGACCACAAATTAAATCGCCTATAGACAGTGCTCCATTCACCAAACTCTTCTGGCAAATCTCGCCAAGGAATACCGGTTCTCATTCGGAAAAGGATCCCTTCAAACGTCATCCGATGCTCGGATTTATTATAAACTCGGCCGGTATTTTTCATTATTTGTAGTAGCTTTTCCCACCGTTTATCTGTTAGCATTGTTCTTGGCATGATGAATCGAGTTAGGGTTGTTTTTGGCTGAATTATTATAACTCACATCATGCCGTCTAAAAAATAATCATGAAAGATCAACACGCCCTAGTACTAAATTGTTTTTTTTTAATCAAAAGGCATAAAGATGTTGTCATAATTTAATCTAGCCAAAAATTAACAATAACAACTCGTTATGCCTAGAACTAGGCTACTAGATACTTACTTGAAAAAGTGCCAAAATTGGAAGATCAGTAGTCTCTAGATTAAAGTAATAATTGTTAGTAATAACCATTACTGTATGTAACAAAAATGGAAATAATAATTACAATGTATAAAAAAATAAATACAATCGAAGCGATAAATGTGATTAGAAAATATTTCCAATAACCATAAAGATTTTCTATAGCACCAACGATATCGTCTCCTTTTCGAAGACTTGCAGCTAAGCTAAATGCACTTCCCGATTTGAAAAGTTTTATTCCAGCAAAAATTTGAGGAATGCCAACAATAGCAGTAATTATTCCTAGACATGTAAAAGCGCCAGCAATTATAAAAATAACACCAAAAACTTGTTGCATAGTAGCAATAAAACGCATATGTTTTATTAATAATTCAGTTGTTTGAAAAGAAATTGTATTTGTTTGATTTGTATTCATTTTTATTCCTTATATTATTGCTCTATTTGAAAGCGACGAATAGAATAGCATTTTTTAAATTAATGTCGAGGTGATTTTGCATAACATTTTAAGTTTAAATAGTTTTTCTATCGCTCCTATGTTAGATTGGACAGATAAACATTGCCGTTATTTTCATCGAATCTTAACAAAAAAAACATTGCTATATACTGAGATGGTGACTACAGGCGCAATTTTATTTGGGAAAGGTGATTATTTAGCTTTCAACAATGAAGAGAATCCAGTTAGCTTGCAACTAGGCGGTAGTGATCCTAACGCATTAGCGCAATGTGCAAAATTAGCGCAAGAACGTGGTTATGACGAAATCAACTTAAATGTGGGATGTCCATCAGATCGCGTACAAAATGGTATGTTTGGTGCTTGTTTAATGGGAAATCCAAATTTGGTTGCCGATTGTATTGCTCAGATGCAAGATCAGGTTGATATTCCCGTCACGGTAAAAACAAGAATAGGTATTGATGATTGCGATAGCTATATTTTTTTATGTCAATTTATTGAAAAGGTGATGCCTTACACCAAAACATTTATTATACATGCGCGCAAAGCATGGTTATCAGGATTAAGTCCAAAGGAAAATCGTGAAGTTCCACCGCTTGATTATGATCGTGTTTATAAATTGAAACAAGATTATCCCAATTTAACTATAGTCATCAATGGCGGCATAAAAACGATTGATGAAATAAAATGCCATTTACAGCATGTCGATGGAGTGATGGTTGGACGAGAGGCATATCAAAATCCATTGTTACTTACTGAAATTGATACGCAAATTTTTGGCACAAATACCCCCATCATTGATCCCCTATCTGCTATTCAAGCACTTTACCCTTATATCGAACAACAGCTAATGCAAGGTGCGCAACTTAACCATATTATGCGGCATACTTTAGGTATATTTAATGGACGTAAAGGAGCAAAGCAATGGCGGCGTTATCTTAGTGAAAATGCGCATAAAAAAGGGGCAGGGGTCGAGGTTGTTGAACAGGCTTTAACATTCATCAAATAATATTTAACAAAATAGCAATTATATTTGCTCAATAATGACGCTAATTGCGCGCTACTAGTATATCGTTATATACTAACCCACATTTTTCCTAATGGTTTTATTCTGTGCGTTTAAATTCAAGTCAACAAAAAGCCGTTGAATATGTTTCAGGACCGTGCCTTGTTTTAGCTGGAGCAGGTTCTGGAAAAACTCGGGTTATCATTAACAAAATTTCCTATTTAATTCGTGTTAAAGAATATTTACCACGCCATATTGTTGCGGTTACCTTTACGAATAAAGCTGCACGCGAAATGAAAGAGCGTATAGCCCAAGCACTTAGCAAACAAGAAGCAAGAGGGCTTAAAATATCAACATTCCATACGCTAGGATTGGATATTATTCGCCGAGAGTATACTCATCTGGGAATTAAATCTAACTTCTCTCTATTTGATGATCATGATCAAACAGCGCTACTCAAGGAACTAACTCATCAATGGTTAGAAGATGATAAGGATTTGATTAATCAATTACGCTCAACAATCTCAAATTGGAAAAATGATCTTGTTGATTCAACTATTGCGATGGCAAGAGCTCAGACGAATAAAGAGAAACTATTTGCTCACTGTTATCAATTGTATGAAAAACAATTAAAAGCTTGCAGTATATTAGATTTTGATGATCTTATATTATTGCCCACACTCTTATTAAAAACCAACGAAGAAGTTCGCGAAAAATGGCAAAACAAAGTTCGTTATTTGTTGGTTGATGAATATCAAGACACAAACACAAGTCAGTACGAATTTATCAAATTACTAGTTGGTAACCGAGCTAAATTTACTGTTGTTGGTGATGATGATCAGTCTATTTACTCTTGGCGTGGTGCACGACCACAAAATTTAGTATTACTTAAACAAGATTTTCCTAATTTAGAAGTGATCAAATTAGAACAAAATTACCGATCATCGGGTCGAATTTTAAAAGTAGCGAATATCTTAATCGAAAATAATCCACATATCTTTGAAAAAAAACTTTTCTCAGAACTGGGTTATGGTGAAACATTAAAAGTTATTTCAGCCGATAGCGAAGAGCATGAAGCCGAAAAAGTTATTAATCACCTTATTGGCCATCGTTTTGCGCATAACAGTCAATATGGTCAATACGCTATCTTATATCGTGGCAATCATCAGGCACGACTAATTGAAAAGATACTCATGCAATATCGGATACCGTATCGAATCTCTGGCGGTACATCATTTTTTGCTCGAATTGAAATTAAAGATTTAATGGCATATTTGCGATTATTAACTAATCCAGATGATGATAATGCGTTTATTCGTATTATCAACACACCAAAACGAGAAATTGGTCCAGCAACTATTCAAAAACTTGGCGAATGGGCTAATCATCGAGGTGTTAGTTTATATCAAGCAAGCCATGATATGGGGTTGACCCAATTGCTTTCAGGTAAACGTATGGAGTCATTACAAGAATTCATACATTGGTTTGATGCCCTTATTCAAAAATCTCATACTGAACCCATGGAAGCAATTTATGAACTTCTACACGGGATTCATTATGAGAGCTGGATTTATGAAACCTCATCATCCCCAACATCTGGGCAAATGCGCATGCGCAATGTAGAACAATTGGTCAGTTGGTTAAATGATATGTTGCAAGGTGATGATATTGATGAAGCAATGACACTTGAACAAGCTGTCGCGAGATTTACTTTGCGTGATATGTTAGAACGTAACGAGTCCGAAGAAGAACTCGACCAAGTACAACTTATGACACTACATGCATCTAAAGGATTAGAGTTTCCTTATGTCTACTTGATTGGCATGTCCGAAGGTTTATTACCTCATCAAACTAGCATTGATGAAGATAACATTGAAGAAGAGCGCCGTTTAGCTTATGTTGGTATTACTCGGGCGCAACGAGAACTGACTTTCTCTTTTAGCCGGCAACGTAAACAATTTGGCGAAACCCTTCAAGTTGAACCGAGTCGATTTTTATTAGAACTGCCACAAGACGACTTGGAGTGGCAAGATCAGCGTAACGAATTATCACCTGAAAAAAAAATGCAACAAGGGCAAAGTAGGCTAGCCATGCTAAAAGCGCAAATTGCCAAGGCTAAGTAACCAAATTTTGACAATTATAAAATAAGGAATAACAAATGATGAAGTTAATAATAAGTGTCATATTAATTTTAACTAGTTGCTTTGCGAATGCTACAGGTTTAAATTATCACTCAGAACGCACGAGGCTCTATCAATTAACCAAAAAATTTGAAGCGCAAAAAACATTACCTAGGTTATATACAAAAGAAGGTAAAGAAATTCTTAGCCAATTTACTGATCCCAAACTTCTTGAGAATTTTTCAAAAGATAAAATAGATGAAAAATTAGATATAACCAATTATATTAACCATATAGTTGAGATTTATTTAACCTTTTTATCAAATAAATCAAATGAAATAACTAGCCAAGATCTAACAAATAACCTAAAACGATTTCAACAAGAAATTATTTTATTAAGCACTTTTAATATAAAATATTTTGCGGCAATATCTCCTCATGTTAATCAGTTTTATAAAGAACTTCCCGATAATGAAAGAGGTGGAGTCATACAGTATAGTGTGAAAATGATGCAATCAGAAATGTTAAAATATTACTACGGTGGATTTAAGTGGATTGCTTTACCAGATTGTTTAACTGAACAATCTAAATTGGATATTATCACCACATTAGAACAATCAGCTGAAAATTACGCAAAATTTATCCCAGAATCGAAAAAGAAAGCAATCATAGAAAAGGCCGAACAATTAATAACTCAACAACCTATATTTAAATCACAGTTATCACATATCATCGAAGTGATGAAAACAAACAAATGTGAAGAAATATGTCAAAGAATCTACAAAAACAAGTGACTTATGTATAGACTCTTTATCAATTTAATTAACTTTATCATAGTATAAGTTAGTTACAACTAATTTGGTTATTTGTATTAATTTTCATCAATATTTTAAGGATCATTTGGTATGATTTTAGGTAATATTAATCATTTAGGGTTAATTCCTTATTTACCCGAAAAAATTAAGCAATCAATTGAATATATTAAAGATAATGTCAATAATAACACGCCTGTTGGGCGTTACGATATTGATGGTGATAATATGTTTTTTATTGTGTCAGATAGTACATCGCGATATATCCACGATGCTAATCCAGAATATCATGAAAAATATATTGACGTTCAGATTGTTTTAGTTGGGCAAGAGGGTATGGCAGTAAGTACGTTACCGCCATATACAAAAGTGTTAGATAATAAATTAGTAGAAAATGATATTGCTTTTATCGAAACACCAAAAGAAGAAACCTTGTTGATATTACACCCAAATGATTTTATCGTGTTTTTACCTAATGAAGTGCATAAACCGCTTTGTGCAATTGATAATAATATCGAAACAGTTCGCAAAGTTGTGGTAAAAATCGCGTTAGATTATTTATAAAAAGGTTAAAGATGATAAGTATATTATGACTACAAAAATAGCTGTTATTGGCGAATGTATGATTGAATTGTCGATGAATCAGGATTCGACTACGCGTGGTTTTGGTGGTGATACGCTTAATACATCGGTTTATTTGTCTCGTTTACTAAAAGATAATGATTTTTCAATACATTATGTAACCGGGCTTGGTACCGATCCCTTCAGTCAAGAAATGTTAGATTGTTGGGAAACAGAAAACATTCAAACAGATTTAGTACAAAGAATGTCTGATAAAATGCCGGGGCTTTATTCTATTGTTACTGATGAACATGGTGAACGGTCTTTTTATTATTGGCGTAATGATGCTGCTGCTAAATTTTGGTTGAAAACAACTGAAACAGATAGAATAATTCAGCAAATTGAACATTATGATTATGTATATTTGAGCGGTATTAGTATTGCTATTTTAGATGCTGAAAGTATCCTTAAATTATTAGATCTTTTAAAACGTGTTAAAGTTAATAGCGGTAAAGTTATTTTTGATAATAATTTTCGTCCATGTTTATGGAGTAGCCTTGATTTGGCTCGTAGTGTTTATGCTGATATTCTTAGCTTTACAGATATTGCATTTTTAACATTAGATGACGAAGATTTATTATGGGGTAAGCTACCTTATGAGCAAGTTATTGAGCGTACAAAACAATTTGGTGTAACTGAAATTGTTATTAAACGTGGCAGTGATAGCTGTATTATTGATTCTGCTGATGGTCGTTTTGAAGTTCCTGCTAATAAAATTGCTAAAGATAAAGTGATTGATACTACGGCCGCTGGTGATTCATTTAGTGCAGGTTATCTTGGGGCTCGTTTAAGTGGAAGGAACCCTTCTCAGTCAGCATTACAAGGGCACTTGGTGGCTGGCACGGTTATACAGTATCGCGGCGCAATTATTCCTGTTGATGCGACGCCAAAATTGACATACTAAGTTGAATCAACAAATGACGGTCATTAATGGCCGTTTTTTCTGCTGTAAAAATAAATATTTTTAGTTTATTTTTTGTTAAAAAGTTTCAGGTAACACTGTGTTTTAGTATAAAATTAGCCACGTAGTATATTCAACTATATAGTTGTATATTTAATCAAATGTTACTGGTATAATATACAGTTAATTTTCTATCCATTTTGTTTAAAAACACAAAAAAGAAGAGATCTATGTCAATCAAAGATATCGATATTCGTGGTGCGAGAACGCACAATCTAAAAAACATTAATGTAACCATTCCAAGAGATAAATTAGTTGTTATTACAGGTCTTTCTGGATCAGGTAAATCTTCGTTAGCATTTGATACTTTATATGCCGAAGGGCAACGACGCTATGTTGAATCGTTGTCGGCGTATGCTCGTCAGTTTTTATCATTGATGGAAAAACCTGATGTAGATCATATTGAAGGATTATCACCTGCAATTTCGATCGAGCAAAAATCAACTTCGCATAACCCTCGTTCGACAGTAGGGACTATCACTGAAATTTATGATTACTTACGTTTGCTTTTTGCTCGAATTGGAGAACCTCGTTGTCCAAATCATCATTTACCGTTAGCTGCACAAACGATATCTCAGATGGTCGATAGTATCATGGCGTTACCGACGGATAATCGTTATATGCTACTTGCCCCTGTGGTTACTGAGCGTAAAGGGGAGTTTGTTAAACTGTTCGAGCAACTTGCTGCTAGTGGTTATATTCGGGTACGAGTGGATGGTGATGTATATGATCTTTCTGATCCGCCAATTCTTGAATTGCAAAAAAAACATACCATTGAAGTTGTTGTTGATCGTTTTCGTATTCGTGACGACTTAAAACTTCGTTTAGCGGAGTCGATTGAAACGGTTCTTTCGATCACTAATGGTATTGTTAAAGTCGCCAATTTGGATGATCCACAAGCTGAAGAATATTTGTTTTCGGCTAATTTTGCTTGTCCTATTTGTGGTTACAGTATTTCTGAATTAGAACCGAGATTATTCTCGTTCAATAATCCTGCTGGTGCGTGCCCTGAGTGTGATGGTTTGGGTGTGCAACAATATTTTGATCAAAAACGTATTGTTCAGATGCCAGAAGTTTCATTAGCTGCTGGTGCGATTAAAGGTTGGGATCGTCGCAATTTTTACTATTTCCAGATGCTAAAATCATTAGCAGATCATTATAAGTTTGACATTGATATACCGTATGAAAAATTACCTGAAAAGATAAAAGACATTTTATTAAATGGTTCAGGTAATACCGAAATTCAGTTTGTTTATTCAAACGATCGTGGTGATGTGGTTAAGCGTAAACATCCATTTGAAGGGATTATTAATAATTTAGCTCGTCGGTATAAAGAAACTGAATCACAAACTATCCGTGAAGAGCTAGCAAAATATATTAGCCATCGACCTTGTCCTTGTTGTGGTGGTTCTAGGTTATGTACGGCAGCAAGAAATGTGTTTATTAATGATACAAATTTACCAACAATTAGTGATTTAAGTACGCAACAAGCCAAGGATTTTTTTGATAAATTGACATTGACTGGGCAACGAGCTCAAATTGCAGAAAAAATCTTGAAAGAGATCAACGATCGTTTACAATTTTTGATTAACGTTGGACTTAACTATTTAACGCTTTCAAGATCCGCTGAAACATTATCAGGTGGTGAAGCACAACGTATTCGATTAGCAAGCCAAATTGGTGCAGGTCTTGTTGGCGTGATGTATGTGCTAGATGAACCTTCTATTGGATTGCATCAGCGAGATAACACTCGTCTGATTGACACTTTAACGCATTTACGTGACTTAGGTAATACTGTTATAGTCGTTGAACATGATGAAGAAGCTATTATGGCTGCTGATTATGTAATTGATATTGGTCCTGGGGCAGGGGTTCATGGTGGTGAAGTTGTTGCTCAGGGAACACCCAAACAAATAATGGCATGTAAAACATCTTTAACAGGAAAATATTTATCCGGTAAAGAAAAAATTGAAATACCAACTATTCGCACCAAAGTCGATAAGAAAAAAATGTTATCTCTTATTGGTGCAACCGGCAATAATCTTAAAGATGTGACATTAAATATTCCAGTTGGCTTATTTACATGTATCACTGGTGTATCGGGCTCGGGAAAATCAACCTTAATTAATGATACCTTATATCCCCTTGCCCAAAACGAACTCAATGGTGCAGAAAAAACTGAAATAGCACCCTATAAATCAATCAAAGGACTTAACCATTTTGATAAAGTAATTGCGATTGACCAAAGCCCAATTGGACGTACGCCACGTTCTAATCCAGCAACTTATACTGGATTTTTTACTTCTATCCGTGAACTTTATGCTGGTGTACCAGAATCTCGAGCTCGAGGCTATAATCCAGGGCGCTTTAGTTTTAATGTTAAGGGTGGACGCTGTGAAGCTTGTCAAGGTGATGGTTTAATCAAAGTTGAAATGCACTTTTTGCCTGATATTTATGTTCCTTGTGATCAGTGTCATGGCGCTCGCTATAACCGTGAGACCTTAGAGATCAAATATAAAGGAAAGTCTATTAACGAAATTTTAAATATGACAGTTGAAGAAGGTCGCGAGTTTTTCGATGCCGTGCCAATGATAGCACGCAAACTGCAAACATTGATTGATGTTGGGCTTTCTTATATTACCATTGGACAGTCAGCAACAACATTATCGGGTGGTGAAGCGCAACGAGTAAAACTTGCAAAAGAATTATCTAAGCGAGATACTGGTCGTACTTTGTATATCTTAGATGAACCAACAACTGGGCTACATTTTGCCGATGTGAAACAATTATTAACGCAATTACATTCATTACGAGATAAAGGCAATACTATCGTTGTTATCGAGCATAATTTGGATGTAGTTAAAACAGCAGACTGGATTGTGGACTTAGGACCAGAAGGTGGTAATGGTGGCGGGGAAATTATTGCCGAAGGGACGCCAGAAGAGGTTGCGAAATCTAAACACTCCTTCACTGGAAAATATTTAAAACCGTTGTTGGAAAAACAAAAAGTAGTCTAGGATTATTATTAATTAGCATATAAAGAACGGGCGAGGAGCAACGCCCAGTCTTTTTATATACTTTAATTTATATTAAATTAAATTAAATTAAATAAGTACTGAAAATAGACAGAAACTGGATTTACGACGAGTTTGGTAAGATTCTTAAGTGCAATTATCAGCATGGTGTGGTTGATGAAAGGGGGTGTATTTTGACATTGCTAATTGTATTGATGATCATAGTCGCCTATATTTTGGGCTCGCTTTCTGGTGCAATGATCATTAGTCGCATCATGCATTTACCTAATCCTTCAGAACATGGATCTCACAATCCTGGAGCAACCAATATTTTACGACTCAATGGCAAATTACCAGCCATTTTTGTTTTAATCTTTGATATGTTAAAAGGTACAATTCCTGTTTATATTTCATATCGGCTTGGTATTACACCCTTCTTTTTAGGTATTATTGGTATTTTTGCTTGTTTAGGACATATTTTCCCCTGTTTTTTTCATTTTCGTGGAGGAAAAGGAGTTGCAACTGCGTTAGGTATGATGGCTCCAATTGGGTTTGATTTTACAGGTTGCTTTATTTTAACTTGGTTACTTACTTTACTAATTACAGGCTATTCTTCGGTAGCTGCAGTTGTTGGTTTTCTTATGGCACCATTTTATGTTTGGTTATTCAAACCTGAGCTTACTTTACCAGTTGCAATGCTTTCGTGTTTGATTATTATTCGCCATAATAATAACATTATGCGCCTTTTTAAAGGTGAAGAACCAAAAAGTTATCATCGTAGCAAGAACAAAAGATAGTCTAAAAATTTATACATAATAATATTATATATTTGAATATGTGCTTTTATAACATAGATTGTACGTTATGTAACATCCTACCTACTTATTTTCTGCAATCTTTTTGATTTTATCGTTAGTTAATTAAACAATAGAATAATTCTTGTTTGATAGATTTTTTAAAAAAGGTATTATTATCTTAAAACATCAAATATGTGGAAACCAAATAATTCATGCAGATAAGCCCATTATTAGAATCACTTATGGAAGCATTGCGTTGTTTACCTGGTGTTGGTCCAAAATCGGCGCAACGAATGGCCTTTCATTTATTACAACGAAATCGACAAGGTGGCATTAAATTAGCTCATGAGCTACATGAAGCAATGATAAATATCGGCCATTGCAAGGAATGCCGAACTTTTACCGAACAAGAAACCTGTACTATTTGCGCAAATGCTCGTCGTCAAAGTAGTGAGCAGCTTTGTGTGGTTGAAACTCCAGCAGATATAGTAGCTATTGAACAAACAGGGCAGTATAGTGGTCGCTATTTTGTATTATTAGGGCATTTATCACCTTTAGATGGTATTGGCCCTAGTGATATAGGTCTTGATTTATTGAAAAAAAAGCTATCTTCAGAGTCAATTAACGAAGTTATTTTAGCCACTAATCCCACCGTCGAAGGTGATGCAACAGCTAATTATATTGCGCAAATGTGTGCAGAGTTTAATGTAACAGCAACAAGAATAGCTCATGGTGTTCCAGTTGGTGGTGAACTCGAAATGGTAGATGGTACCACCTTATCGCATTCGTTTGTTGGTCGTCAAAAAATAGAATTATAATTTTATTGAACTTTTAGTACTTAGCCAGTCTTTATAGCTAAGATCAGAAATGAAAAGAGGTATTATATGAAGTATAAAGCCGTAGCCTTTGATATGGATGGTACGTTGTTAGCCGGCAATCGTTTAATTTTACCAGAAACAATAGCGGCCATTGAAAAAATTACAGCTAAAGGTGTAAAAGTTATTTTAGTTTCAGGGCGGCATCATTCTGTAATTTATCCTTATTACTATCAGCTCAAATTATCAACCCCGGCAATTTGTTGTAATGGATCTTATATCTATGATTTTGAGAAACAAAACGCTTTTGCCGCTAAACCAATGACGAAAGATCAGGCTCGAATGCTACTAAATCTTGTCAATCAATATGGTATTCATACATTAATTTATACTGATAAAATGATGACTTATGAATTGTTAGATGATCATCTAGAAAGCTTTTTTAAGTGGGTTAAATCATTGCCTGAGTTTTTACAACCTGAAATTAAAAAAGTAGATGATTTTGAAAAAGTTATTGAGCAATCTGACGCTATTTTTAAATTTGCAACAAGTAGTCATAATATACCTGCTTTACAACAATTTTCAAATGCAGTTGATTCCTTAGGTATGTTTTCGTGTGAATGGTCTTGGTCAAATCGAGCAGATGTAGCAGTTAAAGGAAATACCAAAGGAAATGGGTTAACTCACTGGGCAGAGTACGAAAATATTGATTTAAGCGAAATAGTCGCTTTTGGTGACAGTTATAATGATATAAGTATGTTATCTATTGCTGGATTAGGGATTGCGATGGGTAATGCTGATGATGAAGTGAAAGCCAAAGCAAATTATGCCATTGGTGATAATAATGGCCCTAATATAGCTAAAGAGCTTGAAGAACTCTTTTTATAATTGATATTTTAATAAATATTCTATGTTTGAAATTCTTTATCAAGATGATGACTTAATTGCCATTAACAAACCATCTGGTTGGCTTGTGCATCGCAGTTGGTTAGATAAAAATGAAACAGTTGTTGTGATGCAAACATTGCGTGATCAAATCGGTCAACATGTATTCCCTATACATAGGCTAGATAGACCAACCTCTGGTGTTTTGTTGTTTGCTCTTTCTAGTGATGTAGCAAGAATTATGTCAGAAGAATTTGCAAAAAAACAAATTGAAAAAACGTATCATGCGATTGTGCGCGGTTATGTTGAGGGGGAAGCGGTGATTGATTACCCTTTAGTTGAAGAATTAGATAAAATTGCAGATAAATTTACTAATAAGAATAAACCAGCACAAGATGCCGTCACATTTTACAAATCTATCAGCAAAATTGAAGTTCCGATTAAGGTTGGCAAATTTGAAACAGCAAGGTATAGTTTTGTTGAATTAAAACCACAAACCGGCCGTAAACATCAACTACGTCGCCATATGAAACATATTTTCCATCCGATATTGGGGGATAGCAAACATGGTGATTTACATCAAAATCGTGCATTTGCAACTTATTTTAATATCAAACGATTGATGTTACATGCAAGCAAACTTGAAATCAAACATCCAACCCAACATAAACCAATGATTATTGAAGCTAAATTAGATCAAAGTTGGCAAGATATCCTTTTAAATTTTAAATAGTAGTTATTATTCCATATTACTTTGCAATCATTTGATTATATAGTATTATTTAACATCATTTCCTTTGATGATGTTTATTTTTACCAAAGGGAATTTATGTAATATTTTAATTATAATTTAAATTGATGATGGGATTAAAAATGAAATTGATAATGAAATTTTTAAGTGTATTTTTATTAGCACTTATGGTAACTGCATGTTCGAATAATGATTCTCCTGAACAAGTAGCAGAAAAATTTATCTCAGCGATCTACAAAGGTGATTCAGATACTGTTATAAATCTCATCAATTTTCCTAAAGATGATGATAACAAAGGTATGGATATGCGAATGTTCGTTAAAAGCAAAATGCAAGAAGCACTACAGCGAGGTACACAATTTGCTGATGAACATGGAGGACTTGATAAAGTCGAATCTGAACTCGTAAAATATACTAATGATGAAAAAAATATGGCAATAGTTAGTACTACTGTTATCTTTAAAGATGCTACTAAAAAAGAGGAAAAAAACATATCGGTGATTAAAGCTGATGGTAAATGGCTAATTAATCTTAAATAGCTATATTATCGTCAATATAGATTATGCTTTTAGAAGAATCTAAAAAGGGTAAATAGTGATTACCCTTTTTTATTAAGAAACGATTTTTGATGAGATATTGCTATTATCTTTGTATGATGTTAATTATGATGCTAGTAAATTTTGCTCTAGCTAATGATACTGTTCATTTTTCAAATCCAACCACCGAAATACCATATTCAGTAAAAGTTGGCGATTGGATTTTTAGAAAAGGTATACAAACCGATAGTCTTATAGTCAATCAATTAGGTGGTAGTGATTTTTCACATATTGGTATGATTATATCAATCAATCCAGAAATTAGAATTATTCATGCTACGACTAGCGATGATGAGGACCATCCTAACCAAGTTATTGTATCAACTCTAGCAGAGTTTATAACGCCTGAACTAGCCGAAACATATGCTATAGCAAGACCTAATTTTATATCTAATGAGCAACAACAACAAATTGTTAATGATCTTTTAACAAAGCAAGGTGAAGCTTTCATATTAGCCCCCCGTGAAGAGCCACATCTTTATTGTACAACGTTACTTTTTGATTCCATCATCAAATTTCAACCTGATTTTAATGTTAATTGGCAATCAATTAATTTTCCATTTTTAAGTGGCGTTTATTTATTTCCAAATGCATTTGCTAATTATCAAGATATTACCTGGATCTATAAATATCCCGAAACATCAGAATAATATTGTACAATTTGCTCTAGCATAAAATTAAATTTAAACACATATTTTGTGCGATCTTTTTGGGGAATATGCTGTTTACTCTTACTGTGGTTAGTTAAAAATAAAGTGACTGCTGTAATTATAATCTATTTAATCTTGACGATTAGTCAAGCCAGTGATAATATTTGTAGCCTATTCAGATAGACCATCAAGGCGCGTTGGCAGAGTGGCCATGCTGCGGATTGCAAATCCGTCTACCTCGGTTCGACTCCGGGACGCGCCTCCATTTTTAATCAATAAGATAAAATCTTATTTTTTTAAAATCATCAATACTTAGAATTAACTTAGAATATACAGTTAGAATAAATCTTCTTTTTTGGATGGGTTTAACGTCGGTGTTACTTTCACTTTTCGGTCGTATGTATTAACCTGAGCCTCGGTCTTATTACCACTAAATAGCTGTTTATCTTTAGTTGCTCCGTCGTAGTCGGAAATAGCTTTAGCTTTGATATCGTGAAATGTGCAATTGATTTTTCTGCCCAGCTTTTCTTCTGCTTTTCGTTTTGCATCCAACTTAATTGCGTCTGCTAGTCGCTCTGTTCATTGTTTGATTTACCTTTTCCCTGTTTGGTATGTCCACACTTTTTAGGGGCTGTTGATCTTTGCTGTACATAAATTACTCAACAATACATTGGCAGCCACATTAACATAAATGCCAGTGATACCATACTGGCATAATTCCTTTCTAACTTATCGTATCTAGTTGATATTGAACGATATTGCTTGATTCTAGCAAAGGCATTCTCGACTAAATGACGATAGCGATAAAGGCACCTATCCATACTGCTTTTATCTATATCCTTACCATAATTACGTTTAGCAATCACCGTTCGTCCGCCTT
>NZ_LZHK01000077.1:0-6073 GCF_001690415.1 Gilliamella sp. Imp1-1 | reverse complement strand
GCCAAGGAATACCGGTTCTCATTCGGAAAAGGATCCCTTCAAACGTCATCCGATGCTCGGATTTATTATAAACTCGGCCGGTATTTTTCATTATTTGTAGTAGCTTTTCCCACCGTTTATCTGTTAGCATTGTTCTTGGCATGATGAATCGAGTTAGGGTTGTTTTTGGCTGAATTATTATAACTCACATCATGCCGTCTAAAAAATAATCATGAAAGATCAACACGCCCTATTACATTATCAATATAAAATATTTGAGATAACGTTTAATTTATTATATATTTACAAATATTTTAATAAATAAGGAGTATTAAGTGTTAAGTAAAGCAATTAATTCATGGCTTGATGGCTATAGAAAAATGTTTCGTTATAAAGGACGTTCAACTCGTAGTGAGTTTGGATTTTTTATTCTTATTCAATGTATATTAGTATGGTTCTCTTTTGTATTGCTATTCAGTATGGACAAAATATTACCAAGTACTATATTAGGAATTTGTGTAATGTTAATTTTTATCGTTACTTTTCTTACAATATTGTCTTACAATGTTAGACGATTACATGATATAGGTACAAGCGGTCTGTGGTGTTTTGTTTATCTTCTCTGTCCAGGAGCTATAATAGGTGCATCTTTAATAATAAAACCAACTTCAGGAGAAAACCAATACGGACCTAACCCAAGAATATTGTCAAATTAGTAAAATACTCCTTCACTCCGCATGGTGAAGGGAGTACAGTTTCCCCTATATTCAGCTCTTTGTTCTTAACTATTTTATCTACCCCTCTTATTCTCAGTTTTAACATAACTTTCAACTAACATTTTAATGATTATAAATATCCTATTTTTAGTACAAAACTAACGTAGATAATGATATTGTTTATTTTCGTGTTTTATATTCAATAAATGCCATATTTAATACATCTTCCTAAAAATGAGCCCAGTCACAATGACTTAGAAAACCAATATTACAGTGCCGGTTTCAAACAGTGATTGTTACAATATGGACTAAGGCAAAGTATGAGTCGAAGATGAAGCTGCTTTGATAATGCGGTTGTTGAAAACTTTTTCATATACTCACCCCCATATTATTCATGATTGTTACTATAAAAACAGGAAGCTGACTAACAAAGCACTATTTGAATATATTGAAATCTATTATAATTATATACATCATCAAGGTGGGCTCTGTCTAATATTTTGGTGAGAATCTAATTAATTGAATTGGTTAAATTTTTAAAAATACTGGAGAAAATAAATGGATTTAACTGATTTTCTTAGGACTGGGATATATTTGGGATTAAAAGTAGAGTTACCAGAGAAAGAAATATATTCTATTTTTCAAAAAAAAGATTTGGGTAAAAAATATTATTTTGATAAATTTAAAAAAAGTGAAGGTTTTTCTTATTTTTACGATTCACTGGAAATAATGGTTGTTAATTCCAAGATATATTCAATAGGATTTGATTTAGCTCGTCATCCAGTTACTTTATTGAATAATATAATCATATATTCTGAAACAAGTTTTGAACTTATTATGAAATATCTTGATATTGCTGATATAAATTGGTCTTTTGAAAAACAATATTGTTATAGTCGCGAATTAACAATCAAAACCGAAGGAAATGTTTTAATTGGTTGTGTATATGATAAAGGCAATTATTGGCTATCAAAATTCAAAACATTCAAAAAGTAAAAGGGGATTTTCTACTTTTTGACTGTACTATTTAAGGGAATAGTTACAATTGCAAAGATGAGTTAATAGCCAAAGCAGAAGAAACTGGTGTCTATGATTAATGCCGCAAGTTAAGTGATTTATTAATATTTATAATACGGTTAATCCCATAAATCGATTTTGGGGAAAACGCCTAATGATATTTTAAAGGATCATTTCAACCATGGAGAGTAAACTTACCGATGTTTTTCTACAGACTTTTTAGCAAGGACCAATTAAGCAACCAACCATCGCCATAGGAATAAAAATTGGAAATATAATCAAACCAATCATATCGCCCTGGATATCAATATCTGAATCTTTTTTATGATTTGATTTAACTAATACAGTAATTGATTCTGGTAATAAATATTGATCAGATAATGTATTGGATTGCTTATAGAAGTTTCCTTTGGTTTTAAATAGAACTTGATAATAACCATCTCTCAAAATCGATTTTGATTTATATTTTGCTAATAATTTTTTATTGTTTAAGGCCTTTACCTCAGGAATAAAATTACTATATTGAGCAATAATTTCATCACTTAAATTGTCTAGATAAAATGTAATTGATACACTTTCAATATTATCTTTATTTTCAGCTAAAAAATCATGGTAGTTTTTAAGTTCTAGTATGGCTTCGGGACTAGTAAATTGATATGAGTATTCCTTTGATTCAGCAATAATCCCTACACTTTTTTCAACTTTTAATTTTATAATTGTGTCATTACTAGGCAAAATTTGCGTTTGCTTATTTGCACAACCGCAAAGACAAAAAATAAAGATAAAAACAAGTTTTTTCATTAGGGTTTTCCTACTTCAAATATTTAGACAAGGATGAATCAATATTTTATGTTATCCATTTCCTGTAAACTTATTGATTTTTTTAATATACAAGAATAAGTAAAATTAAAGAACAGACTTTTTGACCTCCAATCAAATTTTCGATGCTTCTTCTTTGGCTTGATGAATGATGGCTTTAGCTATCCATTGTGATAATGATATTACATTCTGATCATCAAGTCCCCAGATATCCTTGAGTACCATAAATATTTCAGAACCGTAAATAATTGAAATAGCATAAACTACTTTATCATAAAGCTCATTTGGTAGTTCAGCTTTGAGTGGGGATAATATTGTTGTAAGAGTTTCTTTACGATTACCTCGTACCAATTTTTCGGTTTGTGGTGATAATGATGACCGTTCTGTTGCCCACTGTTGTAATGAAACCCTTAATGCTGCACGTAGCGCCCCTTCATGCTTTAGCATTTGAGGAAAAGCAAAAGCTAAAAAATCATTAATACGTTCTTCTGCATTTTGTTTTTTTGATTGCCAACTAAAAATAGGTTCTAATGAACTTTCTACCACAGCTGTAATTAGAGCACTTTGTGTTGGAAAATAGCGGTATGCTGTTGCTCTAGATATACCCGATTTATCAGCAAGTTCAGTTATGGTAAGCTCACAGCCTTGTTCTAATGCTTCTAATGCAGTATTAATTAAACGCTCATAAGTCCGTTTTTTTACGCCAACATATGTTGGGTGCGATTCTAAAGTTTTCTGAGTCATTAGGAATATATTTATATTTATCGTAATTTTAAATATGATACTGCATTTTAATAAATTAGTTAAAATTTATCATTTCCTAAAAAAATGAGACTTAAATCTCATTTTTGATATATAATGTATGACAATTAATCACCCTTTTGTTACAAATATTTACCTAATTAACTCATTTAGGAGTAATAAATGGCATCAACTAGTACAATTTATTTGGTTACTACATTAGACACCAAAGGGCAAGAAATCGTTTATATTAAAAATATTCTTGATTTAAAAAATCTCAACTGCAAAATTATTGATGTTTCTACACAATCTCATCAATTTAATCATTTAGCAACTATCACAGCAGAAACCGTCGCTAGTTGCCATCCAGGCGGTAAACAGGCTGTTTTTTGTGGCGATAGAGGTAAAGCAATTGTTGCAATGGCCGAAGCTTTCAAATTGTTTCTGATGACTCAAAACGATGTAGAAGCCATACTAGGTTTAGGTGGTTCGGGAGGAACTGCATTAATTACTCCAGCCATGCAATCATTAGCTGTAGGAATTCCTAAACTAATGGTATCAACAATGGCATCTGGTGATATTTCTGGTTATATCGGTGCAAGTGATATTGCAATGATGTATTCAGTTACTGATATTGCTGGAATTAATGTCATATCTAGGAAAGTTTTAACCAATGCAGCTAATTTTATTGCTGGCTCAATTCTATTTAAAACCCAAGATACGATTGAAGATAAGCCTGCAATTGGTTTAACTATGTTTGGTGTTACAACTAAATGTGTTCAATCTGTATCAACTAAATTAAACGGGCAATATGATTGTTTGGTTTTTCATGCTACAGGCAGTGGTGGCAAAGCAATGGAAAAACTAGCTGATAGCCATTTATTGCACAGTGTGCTTGATATTACAACAACGGAAGTATGTGATTATTTATTTGGCGGTGTTTTAGCCTGCGATGAAGATCGTTTTGGTGCCATTGCAAGAAGCCAAGTACCTTATATTGGATCGTGTGGTGCACTTGATATGGTAAATTTTGCAAGCCCTGATACTATTCCTCAAAAATATCAAGATCGCCTATTTTATCCACATAATCCACAAGTGACATTAATGCGAACAACGCCAGAAGAAAATCAAAAAATGGCTAATTGGATAGCAAATAAACTTAATCAATGCCAAGGTTATGTCACTTTTATTATTCCTGAAGGTGGTTTTTCTGCTTTAGATATTGAAGGTGGTGCTTTTTGGTCACCAAAAGCAAATCAAGCATTTATTGATGAATTTGAAAAAACCTTTATCCAAACTCAAAAAAGAAAGTTAATAAAAACCCCTTATCATATAAACTCACCGCAGTTTTGTGATCTTATCATCAACGAATTTACAAAAATAATGAAATAAATATTTGGAGAATATTATGGGTAATCAACGTACTCAATTGTTAAAAAAATTCCACGACATGATAGCTAAAGGTCAACCAATTATTGGTGGTGGAGCTGGTACAGGATTATCAGCAAAATGTGAAGAAGCTGGTGGTATCGATCTTATTGTTATCTATAATTCAGGGCGTTACCGTATGGCAGGTAGAGGTTCATTAGCAGGATTACTTGCTTATGGCAATGCTAACGAAATTGTAATGGATATGGCTAAAGAAGTATTACCAGTAGTTAAAAATACGCCAGTACTAGCGGGTGTAAATGGCACAGATCCATTTTGTCAATTTGACCAATTTTTAGACAAATTAAAAGAAACGGGATTTGCTGGCGTGCAAAACTTTCCAACTGTTGGACTCATTGATGGCAACTTCAGAGCAAACCTCGAAGAAACAGGTATGGGATACGCTTTAGAAGTCGAAATGATTCGCAAAGCACATGAAAAAGATCTGCTTACAACACCTTATGTATTTAGTGAACAAAATGCGATCGATATGGCTAAAGCAGGTGCAGATATTTTAGTACCTCATATGGGATTAACGACGGGGGGGAGTATTGGTGCAGAAACAGCATTAAAACTAGCTGACTGTGTGCCACTAATCAATCAATGGGCAAAAGCGGCTAAAGCAATTCGCCCAGACATTATTATTTTATGTCATGGTGGTCCTATTGCTACCCCTGAAGATGCTGAATATATCTTAAAAAATTGCCCTGAGTGTAATGGATTTTATGGAGCAAGTTCAATGGAACGTTTACCAACAGAAATTGCACTAAAACAAACGACAGAAAGATTTAAATCAATTCAACGACACTAACAATAATATAAGCAATAACAGCGCAACTAATGTATCGCGCTGTTATTTTTTTAAGAGAAGTGAAATTCGTTAAACTATATTTTGATCGAAACATTATACTATTAATATCTACGCATATTTGTTATATGGCAATTTAAATTTAACAGAAAACCTAACCTCATGTAAAAATATGCATAAAAGCTTTAACAAATCAGTAAATAGCAAAACCACCAACCACTTTCAAAATTACCTTCGATTTGAAATAATCGTTTAGTAATACTATTTAGATAATAAAAAATGAGATTAGTCTAACAATTCCTTCTCAAAAAGATTAAAATTGATAAATATTACTAGGGCGTGTTGATCTTTCATGATTATTTTTTAGACGGCATGATGTGAGTTATAATAATTCAGCCAAAAACAACCATAACTCGATTCATCATGCCAAGAACAATGCTAACAGATAAACGGTGGGAAAAGCTACTACAAATAATGAAAAATACCGGCCGAGTTTATAATAAATCCGAGCATCGGATGACGTTTGAAGGGATCCTTTTCCGAATGAGAACCGGTATTCCTTGGC
>NZ_LZHK01000076.1:0-32824 GCF_001690415.1 Gilliamella sp. Imp1-1 | reverse complement strand
CCGTATTAATCAAAAATTCACCAAACCCGCCTGCCCACAAACGAATGGGAAAGCCGAAAGAGTGATACGAACTTTGAATTGCGATGTGGCATAATCAGCATATATTTAGCGATTCAATAGATAGAAAACAAAAACTGAAACGCTTTATTAATTTTTATAATACCGTTAAACCACATAAAGCGATTTCAGGGAAAACGCCTTATGAGTTTTTAGAGGATTATTTTAACCATGAAGTGTAAACAACTCTGCGTTTTCCTACAGTTTATTACTAGCCAACTTAGTCAAGAAAGTTTGTATACAAAACATATACACAATTCAGTGCAACTTGATGCAAATAACTTTTAGCTTAGCTATTTATCTTATAATATTTTTTGGAATTAGATAAGAGTTTAAATAAGAAGAATGGTGGGTTGTGAGGGGATCGAACCCGCGACCAATTGATTAAGAGTCAACTGCTCTACCGACTGAGCTAACAACCCACTTAAATATTTCCGTTTATTTTATATAAATTATATTAATAATGCAAGTTATCAATTTAATTTTATTTGTCAGGAATTTTGATATAAATCTCAGAAATATCAAATTCAGTATTATAATATTGTAAAATAAAATTAGTTATAAAATCAATATTATTTATCTAACTAAAACTTGTTGTCATAATTTACATTAATTCGGAATTTAACTTTGGAGGCAAAAATGAAAGTATCATCAATTACAATGCTTATCTCAATGGGATTAGTAAGCTCTTTGGCTTATGCTCATACAGCAAATGAAATTATAATTCGTGGAGGACCGGTTTATGTTCATCCTCAAGATAAAAGTGATCATGTTAAAGTAGGTGGAGTAAAAAGCGATCTAAAAGCAAAGGCAGATAACGATCCCCAACTTGGATTAAACTTTCAATATATGGTTACTGATAATATTGGTGTCGAATTGCTAGCTGCAACGCCTTTTAGCCATCAGCTTAAGTTAGGTGGTGGTAATTCAACAGGCCTTTCTGGTGCTCATTTAGGAAAAATTAAACACCTACCGCCAACATTAAGTGCTGTTTGGTATCCGCTTGATTCGCAATATGAGTTTCAACCTTATCTTGGAATGGGCATAAACTACACCTTCTTTTTTGATGAAAAACTCAATGGTGAAGCTAAAAAGGCTGGGTTCCATGGTTTAGATCTTGATAGTTCCTGGGGCTGGGCAACACAGGTTGGTGCTGATTATACTTTCAATGAAAATTGGCTCGTTAATGCTCAAATACGTTATATTGATATTGAAACGAAAGCAACTACACATTTAGGCAATACAAAAGTGACAGCCAATTATAAGCTTGATCCTTGGGTTGCTATGATTGGAGTTGGGTACAAATTTTGATTTAATAAGTATAAAAGCCTCTCATTTGAGAGGCTTTTTATTATTAATATTAAAGATTTTTTATCAGCAAATATTGTTCTTGCAGTTTGGCTTTATCATTAATATAACCTTGTTGTTTTTCTTTCTCTTTAGTGACCACTGCCGCAGGTGCTTTATCAACAAAGCTTGCGTTAGATAACTTGTTTGCAATCCGCATAATTTCACCTTCAATGCGTGCAATTTCTTTTTCTAAACGAGCAAGTTCATTTTCTTTATTAATTAATCCTACCATAGGTATTAATAATTCCGCACCGTCAACTAATTTAGTTACTGATAAAGGTCCAGTTTCATTTTCATCTAATAAGACTATTTCAGATAATCTTGCTAATGATTCAATAAAACTAATATTATTGCTAGTAATTCGATGCACTGTTGGTGACGCTTTACGAATTAATAACTGTAGTGGCTTACTTGGTGCAATGTTCATTTCTGCACGAATATTACGTACAGCAATTACCGCATCTTTTATCCAATTAATATCTGCAACTGCCTCATCATTTGAAGACTGGTTATCAAAAATAGGCATTGGTTGTAACATAATGGTATCAGCTTTAATATCCATTAGTGGTTTTACATTTTGCCAAATTTCTTCCGTTATAAATGGAATAATTGGATGAGCCAGACGTAATAGAGCTTCTAATACAGTCACTAACGTATGACGAGCTGCACGTTGCTGCGATGTTTCGCCATTAGCTAAAATGGATTTCGTTAGTTCTAAATACCAATCACAGAACTGGTTCCAAGTGAATTCATATAAAATATTAGCAGCCAAATCAAAACGATAAGTATCAAATGCCTCACGATAATTTTTAACTGTTTGATTAAATTCAGCCAAAATCCATTTATCAGCTAGCGAATAATCTAAATCTCCTCCTTTAAAACCACAATCATGCTGCTCAGTATTCATTAACACATAACGGCTTGCATTCCATAGTTTATTACAGAAATTACGATAACCTTCTAAACGTTTTAAATCCCAATTAATATCACGCCCTGTTGATGCTAGTGCTGCGAGTGTAAATCGTAGTGCATCAGTACCATGCGTTTCAATGCCATTTGGGAATTGCTTTTCTGTTCGCTTAGCAATTTTCTCAGCAAGTTGTGGTTGCATCATATTGCCTGTTCGTTTTTTTAACAAATCAGCTAAAGAAATACCATCAATCATATCTAAAGGATCGATAACGTTTCCTTTAGATTTTGACATTTTTTGTCCTTCTTCATCACGAATTAGACCTGTGACATACACCGTTTTAAATGGGACTTGCGGTTTTCCATGTTCATCTTTTATAAAATGCATGGTCATCATGATCATTCTAGCTACCCAAAAGAATATAATATCAAAACCGGTCACTAGCACATTCGTTGGATGAAACGTGGTTAAGTCGTCAGTATTTTCTGGCCAACCTAACGTTGAAAATGTCCAAAGCGCAGACGAGAACCAAGTATCAAGCACATCTTCATCTTGCTCTAACTCAATATCATTTGACAAATTATTTTCACGTCGTACTTCAGCTTCATCACGCCCCACATATACATTACCTTGTTTATCATACCACGCAGGAATACGGTGTCCCCACCATAATTGACGGGAAATACACCAATCTTGAATATCATTCATCCAAGAAAAATACATGTTTTCGTATTGTTTTGGTACGAACTGAATATCGCCATTTTTGACCGCATCAAGGGCTGGTTTTGCGAGCACTTTGGCTCGCACATACCATTGGTCCGTCAACATAGGTTCAATAACAACACCGCCACGATCACCATAAGGAATGGTTAAATCATGAGGTTCTATTTTTTCCAAAATACCTAGTTTTTCACATTGTGCAAGAATAGCTTTACGGGCAGCAAAACGCTCTAAATTCTGAAATTCTAATGGTATATCAGTTGAATATAACGTGCTAGGTTCTCCGTTAGTATCAAATACTTCAGCTTGTGTACGAATATTACCATCAAAAGTTAGGATATTTATCATTGGTAACTGATGACGATGCCCAACTTCATAGTCATTAAAGTCATGAGCAGGTGTGATTTTTACACAACCAGTACCTTTAGTCATATCGGCATGTTCATCACCAATAATAGGAATGCGACGATTTACGAACGGTAATACTACAAATTTACCAATCAGATCTTTATAGCGTGGATCTTCAGGATTAACAGCAATACCTGTGTCACCGAATAATGTTTCAGGACGAGTTGTGGCGACAACTAAATAATCTTTTCCTTCTGATGTTTTCACACCATCAGCAAGATGATAACGTAAGTGCCACATTGAACCTTTCACTTCACGATTTTCGACTTCAAGATCAGAAATAGCGGTACGCAGTTTTGGATCCCAATTAACTAAACGTTTGCCGCGATAAATCAGATCTTCTTGATATAATCTAACAAAAACTTCCTTAACGGCATTGGATAAGCCTTGGTCCATTGTAAAACGCTCACGCTCCCAATCAACTGAATCCCCTAAACGACGCATTTGCTTTGTAATGCTGCCACCTGATTCAGCTTTCCATTGCCAGATTTTTTCGATAAATGCATCACGACCATAATCATGACGAGTTTTGTTTTCTTCTGCAGCAATTTTCCGCTCTACAACCATTTGCGTTGCTATACCTGCATGATCGGTTCCTGATTGCCACAAAGTATTATTGCCCTGCATACGATGATAACGAATTAAGGCATCCATAATAGTTTGTTGAAATGCATGCCCCATATGTAAACTCCCAGTTACATTTGGTGGTGGGATAGCAATACAGTAACTTGGTTGGGACTTATCGCCATTGGGTTTGAAATACCCACTTTCTTCCCAATGTTTGTAAATAGGTTGTTCAATTTCTTGTGGATTATAAGTCGTATTTTTCATAATTAGTGCATAAATCCTGATTTAAGGCATAAAATTTTGACCATTCTACAGTAAAATAGCTAAACAATAAATTGGCAGAATAATAAACTCGTTGATTTAATCTTTTTAAAAAATTTTTATTACACGACAAATGACAAAAAAACCGCTTTATATCAAGCGGTTTTATATATCTATCACCAAAATATTGTTATAACTAGGGATGTTGATATATAAAATTATCAATTAACCGTGTTTTACCAATATAAACGGCTAACGCACATAAGCTATCTTGCTCAAGCATATCAACCGATTGTAAAGATGTTAGATCAACAAATTCAATATAATCAATTTTAGCTAAGGGTTGATTGGTTATAAGCTCATGCATAACTTTTGTAATAACAGTTACTGACTTTTCTCCCTGCTTTATCATTGCTTTGGCACTTTCTATAGCTTGATAAAGGCAAACAGATGCGGATCGTTCGCTTTCGGACAAATAACTATTACGCGAGCTTTTAGCTAGCCCATCAGCTTCACGCACAATCGGACAACCAACAATCTCAATATTAAAATTCAGATCATTTACCATACGTTTAATTACAGCTAGCTGCTGTGCATCTTTCTGACCAAAATAAGCACGATCAGGTTGCGTAATATTGAATAATTTTGTGACAACAGTGCAAACACCTTTAAAATGCCCTGGACGCTTTTGTCCACATAATGCGTTGGTTAAACCATTAACATCAACATAGCTACTAAAATTAGGAACATACATTTCATTAACAGTTGGGCAAAAAATCAAATCTACCCCCATCTGCTCACAAGCAATTTTATCTCTATTTAAATCACGAGGATAGCTGGCTAAATCCTCAGAAGGACCAAACTGGATAGGATTAACAAAAATGCTCACAATTACTTTTTGGTTTTCCTTTTTAGCCGCAGCCATTAGACTTTGGTGACCCTCATGCAAATATCCCATTGTTGGAACAAGCCCTATACTATACCCAGCTTGACGCCAAGCTTTTACTTGTGCTTGGACTTCTTTAATTGTACTTACAATATTCATTTGTATTAGCCCTTATGGTTAATAGTAAATTCAAGCTTGAGTTTCTCTATAACATTATCTTCAATAGAAAACTCATGATTTGTAGCTGGGAACTGTCGATTATTAACTTCTTGGCAATACAATTTAAAAGCTTGTTTCATTTGTTCACCAATCGATGCAAAAGATTTCACAAATTTTGACGAAATACCATCATACATTGATAACATATCTTGATAAACTAGCACTTGCCCATCACAATCCCCCCCCGCTCCAATGCCAATCGTCGGAATATTAACTAATTGTGTGATAAATTTCGCTAAACCTGCCGGAACACACTCAAGCAAAATAGCTGCAGCACCAGCTTTTTCAACCGCTAATGCATCAAGAACAATATTTTTAGCATGTTCATAATCCTTACCTTGAACTTTATACCCACCTAAAGCAAGTACAGATTGTGGCATTAACCCAATATGCGCTACAACAGGAATAGATGCTTGTGTAATCATTTTGATATGTTCATAAAATGCTTGCCCACCTTCAAGTTTCACTGCTTGAGCTTGCCCTTCTTTGATTAAACGACCTGAATTTAAAACCGCATCATATACAGACGTGTGATAAGACATAAAAGGTAAATCTGTCACCACAAAAGCTGACTTAGCGGCTCTTGCTACTGCTTTGGAATGGTGAATCATATCCTCCATAGTAACCGATACAGTACTATCATAACCTAACATCACCATTCCTAAAGAATCACCGACTAACAGACAATCTATACCACTTTCGTCCATTAATTTGGCTGTAGTATAATCGTATGCAGTTAACATGGTAATTTTTTGTTGATTTTGCTTGCGTTTTTGTAGTGTAAGAATTGTATTTTTCAAGGTAACAGCTCCAGCTCTAATTGTCGATAATCCTTATTTGGATGTTTTGTCCGACTAATATTAAGTAAAATAGTTGATAATTGTAGATAAATCGGCTTGAGTTCATCAGGCATTGCCATAATATGTTGTTTGATAGTTTCAATATCACCACGTTCGACAGGTCCAGTCAAAGCATTGATCACTCCTACTTTACCAATATTATTTGCATTTCCTAGAAATAATGGATGCCAAGCCTGTTCACTAAATTCAGCATCTAGTGTACATTGTTTAAACAAATCAACACCGATTTGAACCAATGCAATAACTTGATTACTTAACATAACACAAGCAGCATGATACAACGGTTTTTTACTTGCAGGTAAAATTGCTAAAGGATTATTTAGTGGAGCTAATGTGGCTCGTAATTGAGGGATAATATTTTCATTTGCTTCAAGAGTAAAAGAGATACCTGACATTGCCATATAGCAACTAAATCTATCATAAATAGCATATAAAGGATGCAAAGAAAACGCAAATGGGTGAACAACCTTATGTTGACTAAAAATATGCGATGTTAACAGACCACTACAATGACCAATCCATTTGTTAGCAATAGATAATTGACAAAGTTCTTGCCAAACTGTGACTATTTGACCATCAGGTACTGTGACTAATATGCAATCACTATCATTAACTAATTCAGGTAAAGAAGTATAATGTTGGCTTTGAGTAAAATCACTTGCCTCTTTTGCATGTTCATAGGTTTGGCTATAAAATCCAGAAATCTGCATTCCACATAAAGAAAAATACTTAGCTAAAGTACAACCTACTTTACCTGCACCGATAAAACCAATAATCATTACAACTGTAAATTATTTGAAGTCGTTGCATTATAGCTTAATCAGCTTGATATTCAATCAAATTAGATATCAATAACATTTAAAATAAATTAGTAAGATATAATTTTAATAATTATAAAATTAAAAGAAAAACAGTAGATTATTTTATTAATTAGATACAGAAAGAAGGAAACAACACATGAAATGTAACCATTAGGTACCTTTTGAAGATTACCAGAACCAAACGATATAAAAGCTCAAGAAATATTTTTCAGTATAAAATTGTTACATATTTTTTATCATAAATTCATTTATTTCATCTAAAAACAAATTACCATATTTTTGTAACTTAATTTTACCCACACCAGTAACGTTAATTAGCTGTTTTTTACTTTCAGGTTTAGTCTGAACCATCTCAAGCAATGTTGCATCACTAAAAACAATATAGGGAGGAATATCTTCAGCATCGGCAATACTCTTGCGTAATCTTTTAAGATTATTAAATAAAATACGCTCTTCGTAAGATAGAATTGTTGTTAAATTAATTGCTCTTGCATAGCGATTAATTCTGCTTTTCTTAACAATTTCTAAACGTGGTTTAGCTAATGATAATGATATTTCACCTCTTAGTATTAGACGCGCTTTTTGTGTTAACTGAAGCGTAGTAAAAGCAGATATATTTTGACTTAAATACCCCAAATAAACTAGCTGTCTAATAACACTTAGCCAATAATCTGATGAATGCTGCTTACCAATGCCATAAACCGATAACTTATCATGACCATTTTCTTTAATTTGAGATCGCCCAGAACCACGTAACACGTCAATAATATATTGAGCACCATAATGCTGTTCTACACGATAAACACAAGATAAAACTTTTTGTGCATCAATTAAACCGTTATAAAGCTCTGGAGGATATAAACAAACATCGCAGTTATTACATGGTTCGGTCCTCTCTTCACCAAAATAATTAAGCAACACAATGCGCCGACAAGTCAAACCTTGTGCAAAAGCCTCCATTGCATTGATCTTTTGTAATTCTATATCTTGACGTTGACCATTCCCTTTTTTAATAACTTGTTGCTGATACCAATTAAGATCTTTACTATTAAATAATAGTATAGCTTCAGCTGGTACACCATCACGACCTGCACGGCCTGTTTCTTGATAATAAGATTCAATCGTTCTTGGGCTATCAGCATGAACAACAAAACGCACATTAGGTTTGTTAATTCCCATACCAAATGCAACGGTAGCTACAATAATTTGCACATTATCTTTTATAAAATCTTCTTGGGCCTGTTGACGTTCATTATTAGTCAACCCCGCATGATAAGCCTTAACAGAAAACCCACGGGAAGCAAGCCTAGTTGTCATATCTTCAACTCTAGAACGGCTTGAACAATAAATAATTCCACTATTGCCTTTTTGCGTCTCAATAAAAGAAACAACTTGTTCAAGTTGATTAAATTTTTCAACAACTGTATAACGAATATTAGAGCGATCAAAGCTTCTTACTACAACCAATGGGTTAACCAAATTAAGTTGATGAATAATATCTGTTTGTGTCATTTTGTCTGCTGTTGCAGTCAATGCAACAATAGGGACTTTAGGGAAACGAATAGAAAGTTGTCCTAATTGCCTATAATCAGGCCTAAAATCATGCCCCCATTGAGAAATGCAATGCGCCTCATCAATAGCTATTAATGAAGGAGGATACTCATCAATTAATGAAGAAAAAGAGTAAACACTCAATCTTTCAGGAGAGACGTATAATAGTTTTATAGAATGATCCAAATACTGTTCGATAACTTTTTGTTGTTCTGTAGATGATTGTGAGGCATTAAGATAGGCAGCAGCAATACCATTAGCTAATAATTGATCAACCTGATCTTTCATCAAAGAAATTAAGGGTGAAACAACTATTGCTGTTCCTGGTAATAAAACTGCGGGAATTTGATAACATAAAGATTTTCCGCCCCCAGTTGGAATAATTGTTAAAGTATCACGACCATCAATAATAGATTCAATAATTTCTCTTTGTTGATTTCGAAATGACTTGTAACCAAAAACATTTTGTAAAACATCTTCAATATGATCTTTTATTGACATACTAACCTAAACATATAAAATCCGACTTGGGCTAGCGAGTATAGCTAAATTAAAGTAAACAAACCACCATCAATTTTCGAAAACTGGTAATTCAATCCGAAAAATAAAATGTTTTTTAAACAGCTGCATTAAACAATATCTATTGTAATTCTTAGAATTTATTGCATATTACGTTTATTCTATAATAAATTTAGTTCAACAGACTAAAAAAACAGCTATTTTTTTATTTTTTTACTTGATACAAAGCGATTTGACAGTTAATATTTGCGTGTTTCAAATATACGCCCGTAGCTCAGTTGGTTAGAGCATCACCTTGACATGGTGGGGGTCAGTGGTTCGAGTCCACCCGGGCGTACCATATGATGGTCTATTTAAAATTATCCAAATAAGCCAGATTATCATCTATTCAATTAAAATTCAGCTGTATTAAGCCCTAGCCATACTTCCTATTACTGATATGAGAAAAATAGTCAAAATAAACATCGTAAAAAATTACCTAACCTGTACTAATTTATATTTGCTTCATTAATTTATTTTTAGTTTATCATAACAATGACCTTATAAAACTGGTACTAATTAGTGTAGCCGATCCAGAATTTGTTGATTTAAAGTCATATATTTTGTAATAACATATTTTTTAACAAAAATTCAATTTTAGAATCTTGGCGATTACTAACATTTATAAAAAACTCCTACAAACAAAGATCACCTTATAGCTCAAATGAATATCATTATAATAATTAATTAGTACCATCTTTTTAGGTAGTATTTATAATGATAAATATGATTAAGTAATTAGAGAGAGTTTCTCTTGAGCTAATTGAAACTAAAGAAGGACTTTATTATGAGTAAGATTTTTGATGATAATTCACAAACTATTGGGTATACACCATTAGTGAGATTAAAGCATTTTGGTCACGGTAATATTTTAGCCAAAGTTGAGTCTCGCAATCCAAGTTTTAGCGTCAAATGCCGCATTGCCTCAAACATGATTTGGGATGCTGAAAAGCGTGGTTTATTAACTACTGATGTTGAATTAATTGAACCAACAAGTGGTAATACTGGGATTGCACTTGCAGCTGTAGCCGCTGCTCGAGGCTATAAACTAACGTTAACCATGCCTGAAAGCATGAGTATTGAACGCAGAAAGCTACTAAAAGCCTTAGGAGCTAACTTAGTATTAACTGAAGCTGCTAAAGGTATGAAAGGTGCAATCGAAAAAGCAGAGGAAATGATGGCAAGGGATCCTAAAAAGAACCTGATGCTACAACAATTTAGTAATCCTGCTAATCCAGAAATTCACGAAAAAACAACGGGTCCTGAAATTTGGCAAGATACCGATGGTAAAGTCGATATTTTTATTGCTGGAGTAGGAACGGGCGGTACATTTACAGGTGTAACACGTTATATCAAAAAAACGCAGGGTAAAAATATAACTGCTGTTGCCATTGAGCCAACCAACTCACCAGTAATCAGTCAAACACTAGCAGGTGAACCAATTAAGCCGGGACCTCACAAAATTCAAGGTATTGGAGCTGGTTTTATTCCTGCAAATCTTGATTTAAGTTTAATTGATGTGGTGGAAAAAGTATCAAATGAAGAAGCGATCAAAACAGCCCGTAATTTGATGGAAAAAGAAGGTATTTTAGCAGGAATTTCATCTGGTGCCGCCGTTTATGCTGCCGATCGATTAGCAAAATTACCAGAAAATGCTAATAAAACTATTGTAGCCATTTTACCTTCTTCTGGTGAACGCTACTTAAGTACTGACTTATTTAGTGGCATGTTTACTGAAAAAGAGCTCGATTAAATTCCAAATAGGATTAAACTTGATTAATAAAAAAGCGTGGCTGATCAAATAGCCACGCTTTTTGTTGACATAAACTAGTATAATTTTAACTGTTCAATTATCCTGAATTATCCCAAAATGACGATAAGCATGTGGTGTTGCAATTCTACCACGTGGCGTTCTTTGAATATAACCTTGCTGAATTAAAAAAGGTTCAAGTACATCTTCGATCGTTTCACGCTCTTCACCAATTGCCGCGGCAATGTTATCTAAACCAACAGGGCCACCCATAAATTTTTCTATAATGGCCAGTAATAATTTGCGATCCATATAATCAAAACCTTCATTATCAACATCAAGCATATCTAGCGCTTGAATAGCAATTTTTTTGTCGATAACACCTTTTGATTTTACATCGGCATAATCGCGCACTCGGCGCAAAAGTCGATTTGCAATTCGGGGGGTACCGCGTGAACGTTGGGCAATTAAATGCGCACCTTCGTCTGACAGATCCATACCCAAAAATTTAGCGCTACGGCTAACAATATATTCCAAATCCTCAACCCGATAAAACTCAAGTCTTTGTACAATACCAAAACGATCCCGCAATGGCGAAGTTAACGACCCTGCACGAGTTGTTGCACCTATTAATGTAAAGGGGGGAAGATCGATTTTGATTGAACGTGCAGCAGGTCCTTCACCAATCATAATATCTAATTGATAATCTTCCATAGCTGGATATAAAATTTCTTCAACTACAGGCGAAAGCCGATGAATCTCATCAATAAACAGCACATCGTTTGGCTCTAGATTAGTTAGCATAGCGGCTAAATCGCCGGCTTTTTCTAAAACAGGGCCTGATGTAGTGCGTAAATTTACATTCATTTCGTTTGCGACAATATTAGCCAATGTAGTTTTTCCAAGCCCTGGAGGACCAAAAATAAGCACATGATCAAGTGCATCACTGCGTTGTTTAGCGGCTTGAATAAATATCTTCATTTGCTCACGAACTTGCGGTTGACCAATGTATTCGTCTAAATATTTTGGACGAATTGCACGATCTAATGACTCTTCTTCCTTTTGCGCTTGTGGTGCAATCAAACGATCCGCTTCAATCATAATAAATCTCTATTTACAATACCGATTTTAAGGCTTTACGAATCAGCGTTTCGCAATCCATATCTGGATTAATTACTTTACTAATAATACGACTGGCTTCTTGTGGTTTATAACCTAATGCAATTAAAGCTGAAACAGCCTCACTTTCAATTTGGTTAGCTAACTTTTGAACACTATCTAAATCAGAAACCAAGCTAACATTTGATGATTGCTCACCAAAATGTTTAAGGCGATCTTTCATCTCAACAATTAATCGTTGTGCAGTCTTATTACCTACTCCAGGCAATTTAACTAGTGTTTTAATTTCACCTTGTTCAACAGCACTAATGAATTGTGCTGCTGACATGCCCGATAAAATGGCTAACGCCAACTTAGGACCAACTCCATTAACTTTAATGAGTTCTCGAAATAATTCACGCTCTTGTTCTTGATTAAAACCATACAGGATTTGGGCATCTTCACGCACGGAAAAATGGGTTAACACAATGACCTCTAGTCCATTTTCGGGTAATTCATAAAAACAGGTCATCGGCATAAACACATCGTAACCGATGCCACCGACTTCTATCAAGACTTTAGGAGGTTGCTTTTCAATAATGGTACCACGTAAACGACCAATCACAATATATCCTTAATAATAAAGCATAACAAATAAGCAAATAATAAGGTGTAGTTTACCCGATAGTAAAAAAATAATAAAGAAAAACTGTATAAATAGACAGGCAATAACGAAAACAATATTGCCGACTTGATACTAAAAGTCGGCAATGTAAAAAGTTTAACTAACTGAATTAATGCGTTAACTTAAAACGGCATTTTAAAACCTGGTGGTAATTGCATACCACCAGTAACCTGAGCCATTCTTTCTTTTTGTGCTTCATCTAAACGGCGAGCCGCATCATTATAAGCCGCAGCAATAAGATCTTCTAACATTTCTTTGTCATCATCAGCCATAAGCGATGGATCAATTTCAACGCGCTTACAACTATGAGCACCATTAATAGTGACTTTAACTAAGCCTGCACCTGATTCGCCAGTAACTTCTAATTTAGCGATCTCCTCTTGTGCTTGTTGCATTTTAGCTTGCATTTGTTGGGCTTGTTTCATTAAATTGCCCAAACCACCTTTTCCACCTGAAAACATAATAATTCCTCATAAAAAAATATAGTCCGCATTATACAGGACGAATACTGGATTCATCAATCTTAGCATCAAAATATCGACAAATTGTAGCCACTTTTGAATCTTCGGCAATGGTTATCTTCGCCTGCGCAAGTTTTTCTTGGTATAACTCTTCGCGCATTTCAACTGGTGTTTTATAATTTACATCATCAATAATAATATCTACATCAAGATCTTGTTTACGATGTTTGCATAGCGCTTTTTTTACTTTGATCACATTCGATACCGAATTAATTAAATGCTTAACGTTTGAACGCAAATGCAACACAATCGTTCCACTATCTACTTGTTCAAAAGCTGAATTAACTACGATTTGCTTAATTAACGGCGGTAAATCTAATTGCTCGATCTCGGCACACCAAGCATCTTTTTGCGCCATTTCGGTAATTAATTTCTTAGCCATTTCAGGAGTTTTATCACCATTTAGTGACTCACGAAAAGCCTTAGTATCGACCACTAGCTCTTCCTTCATTGTAACTAGACCACTAGCTTGCCATCGATAATTTTCAGCAGTAATATCTTCTTTGCTATTGCTGTTATCGATATCGTTTACTGGCACAACGCTCTGTTTAATTCGTGTTAATGATTTATTTATTACTAAATTTTGTGGTTGATTTGCATCAACCGATTCAGACTTTTTTGGATTTTGTTCCTCTTTCAATAACTGCATACGCATTTCTAAAATGCTTTTAGTCACCGATGACACATCATCAGGAATCGTTAGATCCGCCGTTGCTGGTTTGGCTTTAGATGTTGACGCTGTTTTTGAAGACAAAACGGTTAAATCGTTATGCTGATTTTGCTCATTTGTTAATGACGAACTTACCACTGGTTGTGGTGTATTCTGTTCGGTATGATTAACTGGCTGGCTCACTGTTGCAAGTATAGGATCAGATTGCTGAATTCGAGATTGTTTTTTAGTTTGATTTACAGCCTGATTATTAACTTCTGCTTGCCTTGATAAATTCGTATGCATTACTGCTTGTGATTGCGATTGGGTATTAGGCAGTTCTTTAGTTTGCTTTTGTGTTTGTGTATGCTTATTGCCTTGAACAGATGCCGAACTAGCCATAACTGGTGGTGTAACAGCATCAACTACCTTTGGCATAAAGGCTAAAGCGCGTAAAAAACTCATCTCGACACCAATTTTTTTATCAGGCGAAAAAGAAAGCTCTTTACGACCCATTAGCAAAATTTGATAAAACAACTGCACATCATTAGGTGCCATATATTGTGCTAAAAAACGTATGCGCTCTTCATTATCAGTATAATCACCCAAAGCAGTTGGCACTACTTGTAATAACGCGATTTGATGCAATAAGGTAATAGTTTCGGCTAACAGATTATCCCAATCAGCGCCTTGTATAGCTGCTGCTTCAATTTGTTGCATTAAGGCATTACCATCACTATTATGCAATGCTTCAACAATTGTAAAAGGAACCGACTTATCAATTGTGCCAAGCATTACCGACACTGATTCTACATCGACCTTACCATTAGCAAGAGCAATCGCTTGATCGGTTAAGCTCAGCGCATCACGCATACTGCCATTAGCGGCTTTAGCTAATAACCCAATGGCTTTCGGATCGCTGCTGATTTGCTCTAATTTCAAAATATGTTCAAGTTGCTGACCAATTAATGTTGTATCTAATACATTTAAATGCAAATGCAAACAACGCGATAAAATCGTTATAGGTAATTTTTGAGGATCTGTAGTTGCCAATAAAAACTTAACATGCTCAGGAGGCTCCTCTAGGGTCTTAAGAAGTGCATTAAAGCTACTGCGCGATAACATATGCACTTCATCAATCAAATAAACCTTAAAGCGCCCTTTAGTTGGTAAATATTGGATGTTATCAAGTATTTCACGAGTGTCTTCGACCTTGGTACGAGATGCGGCATCAATTTCAAGTAAATCAACAAAACGACCTTGTTCAATATAACGACAATTATCACAAACTCCACATGGAGTAGCTGTAATTCCAGTTTCACAATTCAGTCCTTTTGCTAGCAAACGCGCAATTGACGTTTTACCTACTCCTCGAGTGCCTGAAAACAAATAAGCATGATGAACTCGCCCTAGCGAAAGTGCATTAGACAAAATTTTAAGGACATGCTGCTGCCCCACAACCTCAGAAAATGATTTTGGTCGCCATTTGCGTGCCAGAACTTGATAACTCATAATCGCCATAACTCATTGCCGTTGAATTTGGCCCTAATCATATCATAAACTGGCAAAATAGTCTTGATACAGTCAATAATCGATGCAATATTAATCAACAAAATTTAGCTTGAGAAAAACCTAAATTTGTTATTAAAAAATAGAAGTGTAATGGCGCTAACCTAAATATACCTAACAAATTGTAAAAGGAAACATATAAGAAAGCACAACAAAAAAAGAACGTGTTTCTAAACCGCCTATACGGCGTTAATCTAGAAGCAGATATACTATAAACATAGTTTTGCAAAAGCAAAACAGGTTTTCTACTTTAAAATACCCTTTTCTACAAGATAATTTTAATTTATTGTTTTTCATTAATTTTTACCTGTCAATAAAAAAAGGGTTGGCGTGAATTTTGAGTTTTTGGATAATGCGCAGATTTCACCATTAAAAAATCCTTCCGGTAGACTATTGATTTTATTTAATTTTAATATTAACTTTTAGAAAAGACAATCAATAAAAAAATAAACAAACTTCCCTAATATTATTCGCAATTAATTGAAATCGTTTTAAGATTAAATCCTGCCTCTTTATACAACCTGTACCGTTCCCTTGCTAATGACTTTAACTGCTCATCAACTGGCACAAAATCGATAATATCACGATAAACACCTGCAAATTCAGGAAATTGTTCTTGTAAATTAATAAGTAGCTGACGTGTGCCGCTACTGCGTTTTTGTGGCCAGCTAATTTCAACAGGTGATCCCCCTTTCATACCTTCACCGGCCAAATTATGCGGAACAAAATTGTCGGTTTCGAGTTGCCAAAGGTACTCGTCTATTCGTTCTGCTTGAGCCTGATCTTGACAAGCAACTTGCACACGCTGATTGGCATGCCATGCTTCAATTATTTTTTTGCATGCTAGTTTTTCATAAAAAAGCACGCCAGACTCGTTGGCTTCTGTTTGGTTTTCAAGTAAATAGAAGATCACTTTTTTCATAAAATATTAACTCGATTTATTGATCTAGTAGATATTGAATCAACATGGCAACTGGACGACCCGTTGCACCTTTTTGTCTTCCTGATTTCCACGCTGTACCAGCAATATCTAGATGTGCCCATTGATATTTTTCGGTAAAACGTGATAAGAAGCATGCCGCAGTAATGGTGCCGCCATCTCGGCCACCAGCATTAACAATATCAGCACAGGTTGATTTGATTTGTTCTTGGAATTCACTATCAATCGGTAGCTCCCATACTTTGTCGCCTGCTTTGTTGGATGATGAAATCAATTGTGCAATTAATTTGTCGTTATTACCCATTACTCCAGTATAGTGATGTCCCAATGCAACGATACAAGCGCCGGTTAAAGTGGCAATATCAATAACAGTTTTTGGATTGTAACGTTCTACATATGTTAAAGCATCACATAAGACTAAGCGACCTTCAGCATCAGTATTAATCACTTCAACTGTAGTACCTGACATGGTTGTCAATATGTCGCCAGGGCGATAGCTGTTGCCGTCAGGCATGTTTTCACAACCCGCCATGACTCCAACAACGTTAATAGGTAATTTTAACTCTGCCACAGCCTGCATAACACCATAAACGGTTGCCGCACCGCACATATCGTATTTCATTTCGTCCATGCCTGCAGATGGTTTGATAGATATTCCGCCTGAATCAAAGGTTAGTCCCTTGCCGACTAAAACATACGGCTGAGCTTTTTTATCTTTAGCACCATTGTATTCAATAATGGTCATGATTGATTCGTTTTGCGAGCCCCGCCCTACTGCTAAGTAGGCGTTCATGTTTAATTTTGCCAATTCGCTTTCGCCAAGGCATGTTACTTTTAATGATGAATGCAGTTTGCCTAGTTGTTTACCTTGTTCGGCTAAGTATTTTGCGTTACAAATATTTGGCGGCATATTGGCAATTGCTTTTGTTGCAGTAATAGCATTAGCAATAATTTGCCCTTGTAACAAGTTATCAGTTAATGCTGATAACGCTTCTTTATCATGAATTAATAATGTCACTTTAGTTAGGCTTGGTACAGGATCTTTAGTCGTTTTAAAGTCATCAAACCGATAAGTTATATCGCTAATAATTTGCGGCAGTTGTTTGGCTATTTCAAGGCTAGTTACTTCATTGAATGCTAATAGATCCCATGCAATATTTTTAACTTTTTTAGCTAGTAGTTCTTTTATTACCACTTTAATAACGGTTTTAGCTTGAACTAAGTCAAATGTTTTTGCTTTGCCACAACCAACAAATAAAAGTTTTTGTTTTAAATTGTTATTTGGATGTAGCAAAGTAGTTTTACCTAGTTCGCAACTTATATCACCTGATTTGATAAGCTGACTAACTAAACCATTGGTTGATTTATCGATATCTTTGACAAAATCAGACTGGCTTTTTCTTGAATCAATTGAAACAACTAAACACTCTGTTTTTTGTTTAGTTATAATAGTACTGCTTTTTATTTGAAATTCCATGGTGCTTCTCGTTTATGAATTAGTTCAGAAAAATTATATTCTATCGGTTCATTGTTGGATAGCAACAAAAAGATAACTAAAACGAAACAAATCAGATTATAATAGTCTGATTTTGTGCCAACAGATAAAGGTAAGATGTGATAATTCGTCGATATTTAGTGAAAGAAACATTGAAAACCCAAGGGGCAATTTTATTTATTTTGTTGCTGATTTTCTTTTCTCAAAAATTAATTAGAATTTTGTCGAGCGCAATCGATGGTTCAATCCCTCGTGAATTAATTATGCCGTTACTAGTTTTAGGCGTATCAAATATGGCCGATCTTATTTTGCCGCTGAGCCTTTTTCTTGGTGTACTTGTTACTTTCGGGCGACTTTATTCTGATAGTGAAATGGTAGCTATGCATGCATGTGGTGTTAAGAAAAACTTAACTTATCAAGTAGTATTTTTTCTATGCATTTTAACTAGCATATTAACCGTAATGAATTCACTTTGGTTTGGTCCTTGGTCTAACGTTAAGCAAGATCAGTTGGTTGCTAATGCTAAGATCAATCCTAGTTTAGCTGGATTATTAGCAGGACAATTCCAACAAACGCCAGATGGTAATTCAGTTATTTACATTGGTAATGTGGATAATAACAATTTAGAAAATGTATTTATTGCTCAAATCAATCCAAAAGCAAATCAACGACCTTCTATTATTATTGCTAATAAAGGTAAGACTGGACACGATAACGAAGGTAACCAAATTATTACACTTGAAAATGCTAATCGTTATGAAGGCACAGCACAATTAAAAGATTTTAGAATTTCAAACTTTCATAATTATTTAGGTATCATAAAACCCAAAGAGTTAAATACTAACGAGGATAACGATAAAGTTGATGTTCAGCAATTTGGAATATTAGAGCTTATTAATACTAATACACCTAAAGCTGTTGCGGAATTTTATTGGCGGATAACGCTAATTATTTCAGTACCATTAATGGCCTTTTTAGTTATTCCACTGAGCGTATCAAACCCACGACAAGGACGCCTTGCGCAAGTTTTACCAGCTTTACTGATCTATTTAGTTTACTTTTTATCGGCCAGTTCAATTAAGGCTAATGCTGGTAAAGGTCGGTTAGATCCCGAATTGTGGTTTTATATATTGAATTTAGGATATTTTGTGTTAGCGATAATATTGAATTGTTGGGACAACCTATTTATGCGTAAACTTCGCTTAAAATATTCGGCATCTTAAGGAGCAAAGCGTGTTTTCGATTTTAGAACGTTATATCGGTAAAACTATTTTAAGCACCATTGGTGTTAGTCTTTTTTTACTTATTAGTTTGTCGGGTATCATCCGTTTTATTGATCAGCTTCGAAAAATTAAAGTTGATTATGATGCGTTTTCTGTCGGTATTTATACGCTTTTAATGGCTCCAAAAGATTTAGAAGTATTCTTCCCGATGGCAGCGTTATTGGGTGCATTGATTGGTTTAGGATTGTTAGCATCCCGCAGTGAATTAATTGTAATGGAAACATCTGGCTTTAGTCGTTTCAAAATTGCATTTGCGGTGATGAAAACAGCATTACCACTAGTACTAATTACAATGGCGATTGGTGAATGGGTTGCCCCAGTTAGCGAGCAAACTGCACGCAATATGCGTTCTGAAAAGCTTTATGGTAATTCGTTAATGGCTGAACAAGGCAGTCTTTGGGCTAAAGATGGTAATGATTATGTATTTATTGGCCATGTAAATAACGATAATTCGATTTCGAATGTTTATATTTATTCAGTTGACCAAAATAAGCTTCAATCCATTACCTATGCTGCTTATGGAGTGTATGAAAATGATACTTGGACATTATCGCAAGTTGAAAAAAATGATCTAACAGTGCCCAATAAAGTAGTTGGTGTAAATACGATATCCATGCCTTGGAAAACAAGCATTACTCCTGATAAATTAAATATTGTCGCATTTGATCCTGACTCGTTGTCGGCTTCAGGACTTTATGAGTATTCACAATATCTAAAAAACTCTGGGCAAGATACTAAGTATTATGATTTGCTGTTTTGGAAAAAGATCATTAAACCAATTTCAGTTGCTGTGATGATGTTGTTAGCTTTATCGTTTATTTTTGGTCCATTGCGTAGCGTATCAATGGGGATTCGTGTGGTGATAGGTATCAGCTTTGGCTTCTTATTTTACATTGCCGATAATTTGTTTGCGCAAGTAAGTATTGTTATTGGTATTTACCCTGTTATTGGTTCCCTTATAACCAGTTTCGTATTTTTATTGATTAGTTATATTTTATTTAAACGAAAAAACTAGGTCTTTTAAAATTTTATCCTATCATCTGATTAAGATGATAGGATTTTTATATTGTAGCGATTATGCTGTCTGTGATTGTTTATCAAATAGGTTTAAATATTGCCCATAACCTGCATCTTCCAGTTCCTCTTTAGGTATAAATCGTAAGGAAGCTGAGTTAATACAATAACGTAATCCACCTAACTCTTTTGGGCCATCATTAAAGACATGCCCAAGATGAGAATCAGCTTCCACAGATCGCACTTCAATACGCCTCATACCAAAACTGGTGTCCTTTTTTTCAACAATATTGCCCTTTTTTATCGGTTTAGCAAAACTAGGCCAGCCACATCCTGAATCAAATTTATCTAACGAAGTAAATAACGGCTCGCCAGACACAATATCAACATATATCCCTTCCTCATGATTGGAATTAAATTCGTTTTCGAACGGTGGTTCAGTCCCATTTTTTTGAGTTACGTGATATTGCATAGGTGTTAATATAGACAGTGCTTTTTCTTTCATTGTTTTATTCATAAGTCACCTTTATGTTATTTATTTTAAATAATAGAATTAATTACGACTTAACATTGATTGCAATACTTTATCTTTAATCCAAAAATAATGATATAAGGCGCCAGCTATATGTAAAATAAGTAAAATTGCTAATAAATATGAGCTGAACTTATGCATAATATGAAAAAAATCATAAAACATATTAGGCATATCAATAGCCGGAATAGAAATGATGCCCCCAAAATTCAGCGACCGACTACTCATTAAGTACCCAGACATAGGCACAATAATTAAAAAAATGTAAATAAACCCTTGTATGGACTTCGATAAAATACGTTGTAGTTTTTGATTTTTAGGCAAGACATTAGGCACACCTTCGGTTTTAATAATTGTAAAACGCCACAATGTTATTACAAATATCAACACGCCAAAAGATTTATGCAATAAATAAATAGTAAACATACCTCCCAAATAATGTGACAATGTCACTTTAAATAACACTAATAAAAACGTTAATACAATCAGTATCAATGTTAACCAATGAATCCATTTTTGTTTATTACTATATTGCGGATAGTTTTGCATAATTTAATTACCTCTTTATTTTTGCCAATGCTGTGCTAAAAACTTTGATCGCCCTGATAATTGATAATATTGATTATAATGCTGGGGTTGTTTTGTATAATAATGTTGGTGATAATCCTCAGCTAGGTAAAAAGCAACTGCAGGCTCGATAGCGACACCTATAGGCTTATCGAACTTCTTACTATCTTGTAACGCTTGTTTAGACGCTAATGCTAGTTTATGTTGATATTCATTATGATAAAAAATAACAGAACGATAAGAATCACCTCGATCAGCAAATTGCCCTTGAGAATCAGTTGGATCGATTTGTTTCCAAAAAATTTCAAGCAATTTTTTATAACTAATAACTTTTGGATCAAACTTAATTTGTACCGCTTCGGTGTGCTCTGTTATGCCTGAGCAGACTTGTTGATAGGTTGGATTGATAACATTTCCCCCCTGTATATCCTGCTGCAACACTAATAATCCCTTCATACTGATCAAAGGGTTTGACCATACACCAAAAACAACCACCAGCAAATGTTGCTTGTTCATATTGTTGCATAATAATTTCCCACTTAATATGTTAAACAATTCTTCTACTATTTATTGCTTAACTTCAGCATAATCATTAACACTAAAATGCACTGCTATAAATTAGCATACTACTTGAAAATATTTAAAAAAACACCATATCATTAGCCAACTATTTCAGTTATAGAAGGATTCATTTATGGCAAGTGGATGGGCGTCTGACGATGCCGTTAATCAACAAATCGAAGGCACTATTGCTGATGCCATCGAAAACGCAAGAAGACAACTCAATCACAGTACAATTAGCGCTCATTTTTGTATTGAATGCGGAGAGCCTATTGCAAAAGCCAGAAGATCTGCATTGCCTGGCGTACAATATTGTTTGTCTTGCCAACAAGAAATCGATAAACAATTAGCTAAAACATCAAGTCTATATAATCGTCGTGGCAGCAAAGATAGCCAACTACGTTAATTTGAAGATACATTTTTAACCAATTGAGCTAAAATATGGGTGGATTATTATCCACCCTAAGATACAAACAATAGTTATTTTTTACCTTCACGAACAGCGTCATAAGGATAAACAATTAATTTATTATCAAACCATTCAGCACAAAAAATATCTTCTAATTTTTCATAACCTTGTTTTGCAATCTCTTGTTTAACCCAATTTTCATCTTTTTTGAGTTGCTCTAAATTGTCATGGCTAATACCGCCATTTTCAATGATAAGCACAGCAATATCTTTATCACCTTTTTTGATAACAGTTAACGAACCATTTAGTTCATACCAAACCTCTTTTAACTCATCAAAAGAAGCTATGCCTTGTATATTAACTAAGGTTTCAAAATCCCTTACTGGTAAGTTAGCTTTAACAAAATTATCCGTTATTAAATGCCCATTTTTAACAAGTTGGATTGGTTCGCCATCTATAGCATCGCGTAAACGTGAGTTTTTAGATTTGATAAATCGAATTAAAACAAGTAAGCCAGCCCAAATAGCCACTAATCCAGCCGATTCCCAAGAAGATACTGTCGGACTAAGTAAGGCCCCCCCAACCAACGCACCAATAACCATACTACCAACCTGATCAAGCTGTGACATAGGTGCTATTTGGCTTTTACCCGATAACTTCACATAAACAAGTAAAATAATTAAAGCTAATAAAAATTTTGGTGCCATTTCTAATAAATACATTTCCTTTCTCCAAGTTAAACAAAATATGTTGAACTACAATTCCAAATGCAGAATCAATAGAAACTTCTGTATCGAAACGGGTAATAATTTATGTAAAAATCAGTATAATTTCTGTTTAATTGATAATCAATGCGTATCAGTTTTTATGACTAAAACAGGGTATGATTATTAATATAACTTATTGATTGTATTTTACTCTAAAATTTACATAATTTATAAGATTATTACTTTGATTGCGATAACTAATTTCTATTATGCAATGTTGCAAATTGGTGTGTCTTAAGTTTGAAATAAAGGTAAGATATTTACCCACAAAAACGATCAAAAAGTATATATTTCCAGTTAAAAAGGATAATAACAAATGCAACTAATACTCGTAGAATCGGAAAAACAATTATCTCTTGAAGAATTTTAAGAATTTAGCAAATATTTTGATAAAGAGATTCCACTTTCATTTATTGATTTTTACATTAAATTTAATGGTGGTTACCCTCCCGAAAACGGTGAACATAATTTCTTTTTATTAGGTGGCTTTAATCCAATAAAATATGGCGATTTAACTATAGAAGATATTTACACTAATTTAATTGATGACTTTTCTAATTTAAAAGATATGATTCCTTTTGCTTATGATGAGGGTGGAAATTGTTTTTTACTTTCATTAAAAAATGAAAATTATGGAGAAATATATATATGGCTGATGGATGAAAAAGAATTAGTTTTAGTATCTGAATCATTTGATAGTTTTATAAATAAGCTGTAGGAATTAATCGCATTGTTTAAAGTAATTAAAAAAATGTTGCAATGAATATACATAAAAACAAAATTAACGCCTTATAAGTTTTCAGTTGAGTATTTTAATCATAAAATATTAGGGCGTGTTGATCTTTCGTGATTATTTTTAGACGGCATGATATGAGTTATAATAATTCTGCCAAAAACAACCATAACTCGATTCATCATGCCAAGAACAATGCTAACAGATAAACGGTGGGAGAAGCTACTACAAATAATGAAAAATACCGGCCGAGTTTATAATAAATCCGAGCATCGGATGACGTTTGAAGGGATCCTTTTCCGAATGAGAACTGGTATTCCTTGGCGAGATTTGCCAGAAGAGTTTGGTGAATGGAGCACCGTCTATAGACGATTTAATTTGTGGTCTAAAAAAGGAATATTAGTTGATATTTTCAAACAGTTATCACAACTAGCGGATTTTGAATGGGTGTTCCTAGATAGCTCGATTATCAGGGCTCATCAACATAGTACAGGCGCTGCAACGGAGCATTGTGAGCAAATAGGTCATAGCTGTGGCGGTAATTCAACTAAAATTCATCTTGCGGTTGATAGTGGTGGTTTGCCTATTTGTTTTGAGCTTTCTGAAGGATAACGGTTCGTCAAAAAGGCGGACGAACGGTGATTGCTAAACGTAATTATGGTAAGGATATAGATAAAAGCAGTATGGATAGGAGCCTTTATCGCTATCGTCATTTAGTCGAGAATGCCTTTGCTAGAATCAAGCAATATCATTAAATATCAAATAGATACGATAAGTTAGAAAGGAATTATGCCAGTATGGTATCACTGGCATTTATGTTAATGTGGCTGCCAATGTATTGTTGAGTAATTTATGTACAGCAAAGATCAACAGCCCTAACCTCTTGTTGCTTTTTACAGCTTACGATAGTAATAAAGACAATAATATAAATGATCGTATGAAAAAGAAGACGCTGATGAGTGATTTTAAATTATGGGGCTGGGATAAAAAACACATACCATACTCCAGTGTATCAAGGCAAAATACTGATCCTCTCAAAAATATTAGAGATTACCCTTCTTTATTATTTTATTGTTTTGGTAATAGTGTTGTTCATATTATTCAAGCGATATCCAGCCGTTGACTGCCGAAGACGAATACAATTATGATATATTTGAATATATTCAAATAGTGCTTTATTAGACAACTTCCTCGTTTTATAGTAACAACCATGAATAATAGGGATTTTAGTGTATGAAAAAAACTTCCAACAACTGTATTATCCCAAACCTATTTACGGCACAAGGCTCATTAAACGACACAATGGAAAATCTAAGAAATGCTTAAGAACTTATATAAATCATAGTGTTTAATGGTGGCCCCTACTGGACTTGAACCAGTGACCAATCGATTATGAGTCGACTGCTCTGACCAACTGAGCTAAGGGGCCATTTGGATGTGCTACTTAGTTAGTAGGGTTGCGATTATAATAGAGTTAAATCGAATTTGCTATAGTTAATTAATAAAATAGGTCGGTTTGATTATTTATTGTCCTGTGATTTATTAGATTTTATACAAGTTTAATTACTGATATTTTTTGTTTAATTAAACTGCTACAATAATTTAGTTTATTATTGATTGTTGTTTTATTGGTTGAGGAAATATTATGTCTATAAAAAAATTATTATTCATTGGTGTTACGATGGTTGCGACTTTACTTTTAGGTGCTTGTAGTAGTTCTAACTATCAAACTACTTCTGTCGGTAGTCAAGTTCGGTTTATTGATACTAAACCAGCTGCTTCTTGTCAGTTATTAGGTAAAGCAGAGGGGCGTCGTAGTAGTTTTTTTTCTGGTCTTAAAACACATAGTGAGCTTATTCGTGATGCGGCTTCTGACCTGATGAATAAAGCTGCTGCAATGGGTGGTAATGTGATTTATAATGCACAGGATACTTCAATGCAATATATTTCTGATATTGCACCAACAGATGCGGTTATGGTTGGTGAGGTTTATAGCTGTAAATAATGCTGATTAAATGAAAAAGGGAAGTTTTTCCTTCCCTTTTTGCTGATAGTAATAACTTGTAATATTTTGAGTTAATTTAGCTATTTTGTTTTTCAAATCGCTGCATAAAATCAATTAAATAATTGATGCCTTCTTGATCCATAGCGTTATAAATTGATGCTCGCATACCTCCTGCAATTCGGTGACCTTTAATGCCAATAATGTTAGCTTGAGTTGATTCGCTTACAAATTTTTTATCCAACTCTTCATTTGGTGATAAAAAAGTAACATTCATAATTGACCGATTTGCTACTGCAACATTATTTCGATAAAAGTTAGATTGGTCGATGAATTGATATAGTGATTGTGCTTTAGCTTGGTTTCGTTGCTGCATTGCTTTTAATCCACCAAGACTTTTTATCCATTTAAACACTAGCCCCGACAAATACCATGCAAATGTAGGTGGAGTGTTAAACATTGAATCGTTGTCCATTAAGATTTTGTAATCTAGTACTGATGGTAAGATTTTTTTTGCATGGCCAATTAAATCTTCTCGCACAATGATAATGGTAATACCTGATGGACCAATATTTTTTTGAGCACCCGCATAAATTATGCCATATCGATTTATGTCAATAGGTTGCGATAATATACACGATGATAAGTCAGCTACAACGGTTTTGTCACCAAAGTTGGGTTCTTCAAAGATTTGAACGCCATCAATTGTTTCGTTTGGACAATAGTGTACATAGGCAGCATTATCATTTAATTGCCATTCTGACATAGATTTAACAGCCGTTAGTCCGTTTTGTTTGATAACAACATTTTGTTCATTAACTTGGCAATATTTGCTGGCTTCTTTGATTGCGCATTGGCTCCAATAACCACTGTTAATATAGTCGGCACTGGTTTTATTTCCTAAAATATTTAATGGAACTGCAGCAAATTGTGCTCTGGCTCCACCTTGGCAATAAAGAATTTTGTAATTTTTAGGAACGTTTAAGATTTCTCGTAGGTCGTTGGTAGCCTCAATAGCACAGGCGTCAAAATCTTTACCTCTATGGCTTAATTCCATGACTGATGCGCCAGTATTATGCCAATTTAATAATTCAGTTTGAACTTGTTTTAATACTTCAGCAGGCAATTTTGCTGGACCGGCACTAAAATTATAACTTTTACTCATTATGCTTCACTTTAATCCATTCAAAAAAGAGCTCTATTTTTACACTGTATGAACAGATATACAATCATATTTTTTGTTAAAAAGTTTCAGGTAACTATGTGTTTCAGTATAAAAATACCAGCTAATACAGGTATAGTTGTTATTAGATTAATATAGCTGTTTATAAAGTTGTTGCTTGGCAACTTCAATCGCTGATTTTACCTGTTGTGGTGAAACCCCACCTTTGGCACATCGTTTAGCTAGGCATGATTCTAACGATAATATTGGATAAACATCATTATCAATAACTGGGCTAAATTTTTGTAGTTCTTCAAGCGAAAGTTCTTCGAGCGCTTTTTGCTTTGCAATAGCATCAACAACTGCTTCACCAACAATGTGGTGTGCCTCACGGAACGGTATGCCTTTGGCTACTAAATAATCAGCCAGTTCAGTTGCATTAGAATAACCTTGTTTGGCAGCTTCTTGGCAATTTGTGTAGTTAATTTTAATATCCTCTAGTACTAGTGTGGACATATCTAAGCATTCTTGCCAAGTATCAAGTGCGTCAAATAGATGCTCTTTGTCTTCTTGTAAATCTTTATTATAAGCAAGCGGTAAACCTTTGAAGGTCATTAAGGCTCCTGTTAATGCACCCGCAACCCGCCCTATTTTGCCACGAATCAGTTCTAATGCATCTGGATTCTTTTTTTGTGGCATGAGTGAAGATCCTGAAGTCACTCGATCTGATAGTTCAACAAAATTGGCTTCACCACTATTGAAAATAATAAGATCTTCAGCAAAACGCGATAGGTGTACCATACCTATTGAAGCATTATTTAATAGTTCAAGAATGTGATCACGATCAGACACCGAGTCCAAACTATTATTAGTTGCTTGAGCAAATCCTAACCAATGCGCTAATTGTTCACGATCCATTGGATAGGCAGTTCCAGCTAATGCACCTGAGCCTAATGGACTAACATCTAAACGTTGCAATGTATCTTCTAAACGGCTGACATCACGACTTAACATTTCAAAATAAGCCAGGCACCAATGCGCAAATGTAATTGGTTGTGCTCGTTGCAAGTGGGTGTAACCAGGCATAATAGCTTTTTGGTGCTGTTCAGCGGTTGTAACTAGTAATTGGCGTAAGTGATTTATCGCATTAATTAAATGAGGAATTTGCTCTTTACACCATAATTTTAAGTCGGTTGTTGATTGGTCATTACGGCTTCGTCCTGTGTGTAATTTTTTACCTAATTCGCCAATTTTTTCAATCAGTTTTTGTTCAACCCAACTGTGTATGTCTTCGGCATCACTTTGTAAAATTTGGTTAGGATCTTGTTTAACCAATAGCAACAATTCATTTAAGGCTTTTTCTAATTTTTTTTGTTCATCATAAGATATAACGTTAACTGTTACCAATGCTTTTGACCAAGCAATTGAGCCAATGATATCTTGCTCTGCAAGACGATAATCAAAGCGTAATGAATCATTAAAATGCTTAAATCGTTGATCTGCTTCTTGGCTAAAACGCCCACCCCATAATGCCATAATTACCTCAATATTATCTTAAATAAATGTTATCTTAATGATTAGCTGTACAATTTCAATTTTCGTTTTATATATTTATTTTTATAATAAAATTAAATTTAATCAAGAACAATATATACAGGACGTTGCCTGTATATATTTATTATTATCACTAGTATATTTGCAAATTGGCGTTTACTTTTTCGCTTTTTTGGCAGTTTGTTTTTGCTGTTCCTCATTTAAAGCACGTATACGTGATGATAATGAGAATAGACGAATAAATCCTCCTGCATGGCTATGATCATAAACTTCATCTTCACCAAATGTAGCAAATTCTTCATTATATAGGCTATTTGGTGATTTCTTTTGCACGGCAGTTGCATTACCTTTATAAAGTTTAACCACTACTTCACCCGTCATGTCTTGTGCCAAAACTTCAGCCGCGGCTTGAATTGATCGACGATATGGTGCAAACCAGCGCCCATCATAAACAACATAAGCCATTTCAATACCTAGTTGTTCACGCCATTTAAAGCTGTCGCGGTCTAATATTAATTGTTCTAAACCACGTAATGCTGTCATCATTATTGTGCCGCCAGGCGTTTCATAACAACCACGCGATTTGATACCGACTAAGCGATTTTCAATAATATCAACTCGACCAACACCATGTTTTGCACCAATTTTATTTAATGTTGCAACACAGTTATATGGTGATAATTTTTTCCCATTTACTGAAACCACTTCGCCTTTTTCAATACCAATGGTTACTAATTCTGGTTGGTTTGGAGCATCTTCAGGCGAAACAGTCCAAGCCCAGCAATCTGTATTAGCTTGGTTCCATGTGCTTTCTAACACACCACCTTCAGTGGAGATATGCCATGCGTTTTCGTCACGGCTGTAAATTTTTTCAACGGTTGCGGTTGTTGGAATTTTACGAACTTTTAAATAATCAATTAATGCTTCGCGTGAACGCAGATCCCATTCACGCCAAGGAGCAATCACTTTAAGTTGTGGTGCAAGTGCAGTATAGGTTGTTTCAAAACGCACTTGGTCATTGCCTTTACCAGTCGCTCCGTGACAGAGTGTATCAGCCCCGACTTCTAACGCATATTCAACTTGCGCTTTTGCAATAATTGGACGAGCCATTGAGGTACCAAGATAATAAGTTCCTTCGTATAAGGCTCCTGTTTTTAAGACCGGATATACGTAATCTTTAACAAATTCTTCTCTTAAATCAACAACCTTACAAGCAACTGCACCCGATGCTTTAGCCTTTTTTTCTACATCTTTTAGTTCTTTTGGATCTTGACCTACATTAGCAACAAAGGCATAAACTTCACATCCACCATAATTTTCTTTCAACCAAGGAATAATTGCTGATGTATCCAAACCACCTGAATAAGCCAATACGACCTTTTTGGTTCCACTTTTTTTCATGTTATACCCTTTCTAAATTAACTGACGATAAAAATGAGTTAAAGATATTTTTTTATTAATCGTTAGATATAGATAACTAGCTTAATATAATAGCTGCTCAATATCTAAGCAATGATTCTTGTGCCTGTAGTGCCTGATTGCCCATTAAATAATTCGATGAGTTGGTGGGATTCTTTCCAACTAGCAATATCAATTGGTCGTCCTAAGGCCTTGGCGGCTTCGAAAGCTGAATTCACTTTAACGACCATACCGTCTGTAATAACACCTTTAGCAATCAGTTGATCCGCGTGCGATTGAGTTAATGATTTGATGCGTTGTTTGTTGTCGTCAAGTACGCCAACTACATCAGACAATAATATTAAATCAGCATTTAAGGTCTTAGCTAGTGCTACCGCTGCGTGATCGGCATTAACATTCATCATTTGTCCCGCTTGAGTAATACCAATCGAGCTAATAATGGGAAGGTAACCCGAATTAATAAGTAGATTGATTAATGTAGGATCGCCAGCTTTGGCTTCACCAACATAACCTAAATCTTCTGAAATTTGTTTAACTTCTAAACTATTACCATCAGCTAAACAGAGTCCTACACTTGCTATTTGCTGTTTTTTTGCTTCTGACAATAAAGTAGTATTGGCACTGCCAGCAAGGCTACCAACAATAACGTCAATTTGATCAGCAGGAGTTACCCGTAATCCATTGCGACGTACTACGGGTAAAGAAAGTCTATCCATTAATGAATCAACTACCGTACCACCACCATGAACAATAATTAATGATCGTTGAAAATTTTTTTTGTACTCACTAATAACGTCAAATAATTTACTTAAGGCATCTTTATTGTCGAGCAATACGCCTCCAAGTTTTATAATTAATGGTTTCATTTTAGTTTCCTATTAATTTAACCTATTTTTAATTCATTAAAAATTTTGTACAGAGCTTTGAAATAATTCACTCATTTTTATAATAGTGATGTGGTTTCATCAAAATTATATCGAATATTCATACACTGCACAGCTTGTGCTGCTGCGCCTTTTAATAAGTTATCTTCAACAGAAATTAATATTAAATGACGATCTTTTAATACAAATCCAATATCACAATAAGGCAAACCAATGACAGATTTTAATGCTGGCCAATCTTTTTGATAAATTCGAATCAAAGGCTTATTTTTGTAATATTTATTTAGAGCTTTGAGAATATCTTGTGATGTAACACCTTCTTTTACTCGGCAAGTAATTGTGGCGTGGATACCTTGTTGAAAACTGCCTAAATGAGGTGTAAAGATCACTTCTTGACCTAAATGTGTTGCAATTTCGGGTTGGTGTCGATGAGTAAAAAGTCCATAGGCATGTAAACTTACTTCACAAAATATATTATTATGCGAAGGTTTTCGCCCTGCTCCACTCACCCCACTCACAGCATTAATAACAGGCCATTGTGAATTATCTAATAGCCCCTCCTCGATTAATGGTTTTAATGGTAATTGTGATGCTGTAGGGTAACATCCTGGTACAGCAATCAGTTGTGCCTGTTTGATTTGTTCACTATTCCATTCTGCTAAGCCATAAACTGCTTTATCTAGCCATTTTGGATGCTGATGGATAAAACCATAATAATCGGTATAAAAAGAAGTAGAGTTAACTCTAAACGCACCCGACAAATCAAAAACTGTACAACCATGTTCTAAAAAATAAGGAGCTATATTATGGCTGACAGCATGTTCAGTAGCTAAAAAAACAATATCAAGATCATTGATATAGGAAGAATAATCAGCAGTGGCAATAAGTGGTAAGTCAACAACACCTTTTAACTGAGGGTGTAAATCATAATCAGAAATAAGCTTACCACCGTCTTGGCTGTTTTCAGACACAGTTAAAGCAATAAGTTGTATATGCGGATGCTTGTGTAAATAATGAGCTAATCTTGCCCCTGCATAACCACTTGCACCAACAATAATTGCTTTTAACATACCCTACCCTTATCTATTTTTTATGCAATAATGTGCATATAGTAGGTTATTTATGAGGCTATTACAAGCATAAAATGAATTTTTATTCACTTTTTGCGAATTTAATTTCAAATATTTTTTGTAGACACCCTAATATTCTAACGTATTATGTTGTATTAAATTGTTTTTTAGTAAATCCTAGATTACACCATGAAGTGCAATTCTTCTTAGCTCCTTAGAATAAAAATCGGCAGGGCTTTTAAACTTATGCCGTTTTCTTGGGCGTGTGTTCAATAGATATTGTATTTTCTTTATCTGTTTGTCGTCAACTAATGAAATGGCCGCTGACTTAGGTATAAACTGACGTATTAAGCCATTGGTGTTTTCATTTGTGCCTCTTTGCCAGCTTTTATAAGGCTCCGCAAAGTACACGGTGGTGTTTAAATAATACTCAATAGCATGATGATAATTAAATTTGGTTCCATTATCAAAGGTGATGCTTTTAACCATTTTTTTAAACGGCGTTAGCAATTTTATTATCATATCTCTCGTTTCGGAGGCGGTACGTTGATTGAGGAGCCCAATTAATACTAGCCCTGTTTTGCGTTCAACTAATGTCACCAATGCTTGCTTGTCTTTACGGCTAATAATCGTATCTCCCTCCCAATGTCCTCGCGTTTTCCGGCTTTCTACATAACTTGGACGTTGTTTAATTGACCGTTTATAACGGCGGTCTCCTTCTTTAATACTCGGTGCCTTACAATGCCTATAGGCTTTGCCTTTTCGCCTTAGATAAGGTTTGAATTGTTCATAGCGCGCTTTATTTTGATAAAGATAGTTATAGATTGATTGGACGCTGACTTTCTTTAAACGTGCAGCAATCTGCTCTGGGCTGTAATAAAGCATGAGGTATTTTTCAACTTGACGCCATACCGAAGACTCTATTGCCTTACCATTACCGCTGTTTTTTCGCCTTTTCCTAGCTAGGGTTACCGCATCATGTGCTTGATAGG
>NZ_LZHK01000075.1:0-8494 GCF_001690415.1 Gilliamella sp. Imp1-1 | reverse complement strand
TCTTCAGTTCGACGATTATCTTTTGCGATGAATGAGCCGGTAGTTTGGTACTGCATTATCCAATTATCTAATGCTGATTTGGTGAGGTCATACTCTGCGACGATATCCGCACGTTTTTTACCATTTTGATATAGCATGACCATTTGTTTTTTGAACTCGTTAGTAAAGCTACGTTTTGCTCTTCGTGATGAATCGATTGCCATTGTTGTTACCTTCTCTTATTTTTAGTTTATCATAACAATGACCTTATAAAACTGGTACTAATTAGTGTAGCCGATCCAAGTTTAAGCAACCAACCATCAGTACCCTCAAACGACATAAATTCAAAACTTGAATGGCAACACATTTATAATAAAAAAAACAGCCCCAAAAAAACTAACGCTACAATTATTTATCAAATAAGCAAATTTTATACTGAAACGCATAGTTTCCTGAAACATCTTAACAAGTATATTAACTTGTTAAGATGCAGTTTTTATAATAAGGATATCAATTACGAAATTCGCATTCCTGGTTTAGCACCACTATCTGGTGATAGTAGGTACACACCTTCATCATCACCTTTACCACTCGCACAAAGCACCATACCTTCAGAAATACCAAAGCGCATTTTACGAGGAGCTAAGTTAGCAATCATAATAGTTAAACGCCCAATTAACACCTCTGGGTCAGGATAAAACTGCTTGATACCTGAAAACACATTACGGGTTTCGTCACCAATATCAAGCGTTAATTGAAGTAATTTATCGGATCCTTCAACAAAGCAAGCATGTTTAATTAAAGCAACGCGCATATCGACTTTAGTAAAATCATCAAAATTAATCGTGTCAGCGATAGGCTCTGCAACTTTAGGTTTTGCCGGTTGGGCTAATGCAGCTTGTTGTTTTGTTTCTTCAATCATGTTTGTAATTTTATCCATATCAATACGATTAAATAAAGCTTTAAACTGATTAATTTTATGACTTGTTAAAGCATTATCAATTTCATTCCATTCTAATTTGCTATTTAAAAATGCTTCTGTACGTTCAGCCAATGAAGGCACAATTGGTTTTAAATAGGTCATTAAGATGCGGAATAAGTAAATTCCCATTGAGCAAATATCTTGCAACACTTGATCTTGCCCTTCTTGTTTAGCAACCACCCAAGGTGCCTTTTCGTCAATATAGCGGTTAGCTTCGTCAGCAAGTGCCATAATTTCACGAATTGCCTTGCCTGATTCGCGTTGTTCAAAATAGTCAGCAATCACTTCTGCTTTTTCAACAAACAAGGAATACAGTTCAGGCTCTGCCACTTTATCTGATAATTTGCCGCCAAAGCGTTTATAAATAAAACCAGCCGAACGCGAAGCAATATTAACAACTTTATTAACTAAATCACTATTTACACGTTGAACAAAGTCTTCTAAATTTAAGTCAATATCATCAATGTGTGACGACAATTTAGCCGCATAATAATAACGTAAACAATCAGGATCTAAATGTTTTAGATAGGTACTTGCTTGAATAAAAGTACCGCGTGATTTAGACATTTTTGCACCATCAACAGTCACATAACCATGTACAAAAATATTGGAAGGCTTGCGATATTCGCTACCTTCAAGCATTGCTGGCCAAAATAAGCTGTGGAAATAAACAATATCTTTACCAATGAAGTGATACAGTTCTGTATTTGAATTTTTGTCCCAAAACTCATCAAAAATTGGTTTATTTTGTTTATTACAGTAATTTAAGAAAGATCCCATATAACCAATTGGCGCATCTAACCAAACATAAAAATACTTACCTAGCGCATCGGGGATCTCAAATCCAAAATAAGGAGCATCACGGCTAATATCCCACGGCTGTAAGCCTGATTCAAACCACTCTTGCATTTTATTAGCGACTTGGTCTTGTAGTGTCCCTGAGCGAATCCACTCTTGTAACATAGTTGAAAAAGCCGGAAGATCGAAAAAGAAATGTTCTGACTCTTTTAAAATTGGTGTCGCCCCCGAAACCACAGACTTAGGATTAATTAAATCAATCGGATTGTAAGTTGCACTACACACTTCACAGTTATCGCCATATTGATCTGGGGCTTTACAACGTGGACAAGTACCTTTTACAAAGCGATCTGGTAAAAACATCTGTTTTTCAGGATCGAATAGCTGTGAAATAACTTTAGTTTTAATATAACCATTCGCTTTCAAACGTTTATAAATTTGCTCTGATATCTCACGATTTTCTGGGCTATGTGTTGAATGGTAATTATCATAACTAATATTAAAGCCAGAAAAATCACGTTGATGTTCGGTTTTAACTTCACTAATCATTTGCTCTGGAGTAATCCCCAATTGCTGAGCCTTGAGCATAATTGGCGTGCCATGGGCATCATCAGCACAAATAAAATAGATTTCATTACCACGCATACGTTGATAGCGTACCCATACATCAGCTTGAATGTGTTCTAGCATATGACCTAAGTGAATTGCACCATTGGCATAAGGAAGTGCACAAGTCACCAATATTTTGCGTTGAGTTGTCATGTTGATTTATTACCCTTTTTTACATAATGGCAGAAATAGTACATCAATCGTGGGATTATCGCTAGATTTATGCCATAATTTGATAAAATTTATATACTCAATTCATATTTCAAAACAGAAAATAATCATTTTTTATGAGGGTAAACCAATTTACTGTTTACCGCCTTATTATTTAAGGTATTTTACGCTTTTAATGCAAGGTAATTGGAAATAAAACGAGTATAAATACTAAGGCATAAAGAGATAACCACAATGAACACTGAAGTAAAAAAAATTCTTGAAAATTTTACTCATCCAACTCTACAAAAAAATTTACTTGAACTTGGAGCAATAAAAAAATGCGAAATAGTTAATCACCACTTAACTATAAATTTAACAATGCCTTTCGCTTGGCAATCTACTTTTGAAGAATTGAAAAAAATAACCACTCCAAAATTGCTTAAACTTAACAGCGTTAATGAAGTTGACTGGCATATTGAATATAAAATTGCTACTTTAAAACGTGCTAATAACCAAAATGCCATTAATAATATAAAAAACATTATCGCGATAAGCTCAGGAAAAGGCGGTGTGGGCAAATCATCAACAGCTGTCAATCTTGCGCTAGCTTTACAAAAACAAGGGGCGAAAGTAGGGATTTTAGATGCAGATATTTATGGTCCCTCGATCCCAACCATGCTAGGTACAGAAAACCAGCAACCATTAACACCCGATAATAAACATATGACACCAATCATGGCATATGGGCTTGCTAGTAATTCCATTGGTTATTTGGTTGATCCTAATGGTGCTATGGTATGGCGTGGACCTATGGCAAGTAAAGCACTATTACAGATTTTACAAGATACGCTTTGGCCAGAACTCGACTATCTTGTCATTGATATGCCTCCAGGCACAGGGGATATCCAATTAACCCTAGCGCAAAACATTCCAGTTACTGCTGCTGTGATTATCACAACTCCTCAAGATATTGCTTTAATCGATGCAAAAAAAGGTATTACCATGTTTAATAAAGTAAACATCCCAACACTAGGAATTATTGAAAACATGAGTTACCACATTTGCGAACATTGTGGACATCATGAGGCCATCTTTGGTGAAGGTGGCGCAAAACATTTAGCTGAGCAATATCAAACCAAATTGCTAGGGCAAATTCCACTTCAAAAAATGTTACGCCAAGATCTTGATACAGGAAAGCCCACTGTCATTAACCACCCTGATAGCGAATTTAGCCGACTTTATTATCAAATTGCAGGAAGTATTGCTAGTGAGTTATATTGGCAAGGTGAAGCGATTTTGCCTGATATTGCTTTTAAGACATTGTAACTTAAAAATCCAACTATTGGCTGTAAAAACAGCCAATACTAATTACATATCATTTCTATTAATTCGATAACCACTTAAATTTATTCATTATTTTTAACAATAACATTATTAACGATAATAGAAATCGGCTAATTCATCACTTAAAACAAATTCAAGCTATTGTTCAGAAGTTGTTTTAGTTCTATATTGGAACAGTTCTAAATCTATTTATCCCTAACAAGTGCAACAACTCCAATTCATTGGAAGACATTACACTGTCAACAACGTGATTCGTCACAACACTAAGGAAACTGTTATGCAAAAAAGAGTTAATGAAGTCACCATGCGCGGAGCACCTATTACTTTGTTAGGCACACAAATTAAAGTTGGCGACACAGCGCCCAATTTTATCGTGCAAGATTTAAAAATGGAGCCCATTAAATTGTCCGATTTTAAAGGTAAAATCAGAATTATTAATTCGGTTCCATCCATTGACACCTCAGTATGTAGTGCTCAAGTGCATCGCTTTAACGTCGAAGCGGCAAAATTAAAAGACACAGTGATATTTTCAATTAGCGTCGATTTACCTTTTGCCTTAAATCGCTACTGTGCTGCTGAAGGTATTGATGCCGTTAAAGTCACCTCAGATCATAAAGAACTCAACTTTGGTTTAAAATATGGAGTTGTTATTGAAGAGTTGCGATTACTTTCTCGAGCTGTATTTGTCATTGATAAAAACGACAAAATTGTTTATGTGGAATATGTTAAAGAAACCTCTTCTGAACCTGATTATGACAAAGCCCTAGCTGCAGCTAAAGCACTAGAATAAATCGCTATAATGAAACATCGCCCTCAAATACTAATATTGGTGGCGATTAAGTTTAAGATTTATTCTTAGCAACTATTTAATAGACAAACATATTCAGTTATAATCAAAAGTAATCTAATATTCCCTCCAAAATCTTAATCATGAATAATAGTATTAACCGATCTCGGGTTTGGTCATCAATTCTTTGCCTTGCATTTGCGGCATTTATTTTTAATACAACGGAATTTGTACCTGTCGGACTATTACCCAATATTGCTGAAAGCTTTTCAATGGATGTAGCTCATGCTGGATTATTACTCACCATTTATGCATGGGCTGTCTCGCTATTATCATTGCCACTCACAGTATTAACGTCAAAAATGGAACGAAGGAAGCTACTTATCCTTTTATTTTGCCTATTTATAGGTAGTCATATTTTAGCTGGAGTCGCATGGAATTTTTACAGCTTAATGATAGCAAGAATTGGTATTGCTTGTGCACATGCGGTATTTTGGGCAATTACAACACCACTTGCAGTTCGGTTAGCGCCCAATGGTAAAAAAGCTAAAGCAATGGGCTTTATTGTTATTGGCGTATCGATGGCAACCATTCTAGGTATTCCAATTGGCACCATCATAGGACAACTCGTTGGCTGGCGCGTGACTTTTTTATGTATTGCTGGTATCGCTTTTTGCGTGATGATATTACTACTCCGCTTATTGCCTACTGTACCAAGCATGGATATTATCTCTATCAAAGATATTCCAATGGTATTAAAACGCCCAATACTGCTAAACATTTATTTATTAATTGCCATTATTATTGCGGGTCACTTTACTGCCTATACCTATATTACGCCATTCATGAAAAATATTGGTGGATTTAACCAAAATGTTATCGTCCTTTTATTATTAGTTGTAGGTTTTTCTGGAATGATTGGTAGCGTTATTTTTGCAAAATATGCTGAAAAGAATCCAACCGCAATTTTCATCATCCCTATGCTATTACTGATTACTTGCTTATTATCGCTTTATGTCTGTTCATTAACGCTTTATACTGCAATTATTCAATGTTTGATTTGGGGACTTTCCATTACAATTATTGGAATGGTTATGCAAAGTAAAGTAATTGATGCCGCACCCGATGCCACAGATATAGCCACTTCAGTCTATTCTGGTATTTTCAATATTGGAATAGGAGGCGGTGCTTTTATAGGCAGTAAGGTATTAATTTTACTTTCAATTGATTACATTGGTTATGTTGGTGCGTGTTTTGTCATCATCGCACTATTATTATTCTACTTTTTATCTAGAAAATTATGGAATAATAAAACGGTTATTTAAAAACTGTTATGTAAAAAATATTATATAAAAACCTTAGGGTAAGGAAACAGCATTATTTATTTTATAACACAAATAAATAATGCTGAAAAATACTAACACTTACCTTATGATTTGCTTAAAGACTCTAACTGTTCCCATCTTTCAAAAACAGCTTCTAATTCAGCCTCTTTATCTGCCAAAGATTGTAAAATTGGACTAGTAATTTCATGAGTTTGATTAAAAAAGTCACTTTGACCAATTTGTGCTTGTAAATCAGTAATCTCTAATTCTAATTGTTCTATTTTGCTTGGTAATTGTGCCAATTCTCGTTGTTCATTATAACTCAGTTTAACTTTCTTTTTAGCGGTTCGCTCACTACTTTGATTATTAGTAGCACCTAATTCTTTTTTAGGTTGCTCAAGTTTATTAACTGTCGTTACTTTAACTGGTTGTGCCTGCTGCTGTTGTTGCAGAGCATCGGCATAACCACCAGCATAAACACCAATATGGCCTTTTTCTTCAAAAAACCAACATTGAGTGACCACATTATCAACAAATTGCCGATCATGACTAACCAACAAGACAGTTCCTTGATAATCATTCACTAACTCTTCTAGCAATTCTAATGTTTCAATATCAAGATCATTGGTCGGTTCATCAAGTATTAATAAATTGCTAGGTTTTAAAAATAGTTTAGCCAGCAATAAACGATTACGCTCCCCACCAGACAGTGCTCGTACAGGTGTTCTGGCACGTTTAGGCGGAAATAAAAAGTCCTGTAAATAACCAAGTATATGGCGTGATCGGCCATTAACCATGACCTCTTGCTTACCTTCGGCTAAATTATCCATCACTGTTTTTTCAGGATCGAGCTCTAACCGATATTGGTCAAAATAAGCAACTTCAAGCTTAGTGCCACAATGCACATTACCTGATGTTGGCTCTAAATTACCTAACATCAATTTAAGTAACGTTGTTTTACCAATTCCATTAGGGCCAATCAGTGCTATCTTATCACCACGCAATACTTGCACAGAAAAATCATTAACTAGTAACTTATCCTCAATCTGATATGTCACATTTCCAAGCTCAAAAACAATTTTTCCTGAACGTAATGCCTCCTCGATTTGCATTTTAGCACTACCCATAACTTGGCGTCGCTTGCTATATTCTTGGCGCATTGCTTTTAATGCTCGCACTCGCCCTTCATTACGAGTACGACGAGCTTTAATACCTTGTCGGATCCAAACTTCTTCTTGGGCTAATTTTTTATCAAATTCAGCATTTTGTAACTCTTCAACACGCAATGCTTCTTCTTTACCAAGCAAATAGTTATCATAATTCCCACTCCAAGACGCAATTTTACCTCGATCCAGATCAATAATACGCGTTGCCATTTGACGAATAAACGAACGATCATGGGAAATGAACACAATACTGCCATTAAAACTTTTCAAAAAATCTTCCAACCATTTAATGGTTTGAATATCCAAATGATTGGTTGGTTCATCAAGCAATAAAACTGTTGGCTGACAAACCAACGCTTTGGCTAATGCGGCTTTACGCAACCACCCACCCGATAACGAAGACAACAACGCATCACCATCAAGCGATAATGAAGAAATAACATTACGAATACGGCTATCTAATTGCCAACCATTTTGATGATCTAACTGTTCTTGCATTTTAGCTAATTTATCTAAATTACTTTCGCAAGGATCGAGCTCAACGCGATATGCTAAATCATAGTAATCTCGTAATAACTGTGCTTGTTCGTGTAATCCTTCTGCCACAAAATCAAACACACTACCTTGCACATCACGAGGAGGATCTTGTTGCAATCGTGAAACAATCACATTATTTTCATAAATAATTTGCCCTTCGTCTAATGGCACTTCTTTATTTAAAACTTTAAGTAAAGTCGATTTTCCAGCACCGTTACGGCCAACAAGACAAACACGCTCATTTGGCTCAATAGACATATCGATATGATCAAGCAACGGCGCATCACTAAATGAAAGATAAGCATTGGTAAGATTAATTAATGACATAGTTATTGGTGGTTTTTATTTAGATATTAAGTAATAAAACATTATTCTATCATAAAGTGACCAAAGGCAACTAAAGCAAATACAAAAGATAAACCAATATATAAGTGATCCTTGATCCTCGCCAAAATATTAGACAGAGCCCGCCTCTATCATTTTTTCGTTTTGGTAATATTGTTGTTCATATTGTTCAGGTGATACCTAGCCATTGGCTGAATGACCGCGTATCCGATTATAATAGATTTCAATATATTCAAATAGTGCTTTATTAGCCTGCTTCCTCGTTTTGTAGTAACAGTCATGAATAATATGGGTTTTGAGTGTATGAAAAAAACTCTCAACAACCGCATTATCAAAGCAGTTTCCTCTTCGACTCATGCTTTGCCTTAGCCCATATTGTAACAATAATTGCTTGAAATCAGCACTGCAATATTGGCTTCCTTGGTCACTATGAATGAGTACATTTTTAGGAAAGTGACGCCGAAATAAA
>NZ_LZHK01000074.1:0-473 GCF_001690415.1 Gilliamella sp. Imp1-1 | reverse complement strand
AACAATAATAATTTATTATTTATACTATCCTAGATTACACCATGAAGTGCAATTCTTCTTAGCTCCTTAGAATAAAAATCGGCAGGGCTTTTAAACTTATGCCGTTTTCTTGGGCGTGTGTTCAATAGATATTGTATTTTCTTTATCTGTTTGTCGTCAACTAATGAAATGGCCGCTGACTTAGGTATAAACTGACGTATTAAGCCATTGGTGTTTTCATTTGTGCCTCTTTGCCAGCTTTTATAAGGCTCCGCAAAGTACACGGTAGTATTTAAATAATGCTCAATAGCATGATGATAATTAAATTCGGTTCCATTATCAAAGGTGATGCTTTTAACCATTTTTTTAAACGGCGTTAGCAATTTTATTATCATATCTCTCGTTTCGGAGGCGGTACGTTGATTGAGGCGCCCAATTAATACTAGCCCTGTTTTGCGTTCAACTAATGTCACCAATGCTTGCTTGTCTTTACG
>NZ_LZHK01000073.1:0-7734 GCF_001690415.1 Gilliamella sp. Imp1-1 | reverse complement strand
GACATAGCTTTGTTATGCTATAACGATGTCGATTTGCTTTTAGGATAGCGATTTTCGTCCTATTATCAGTGCTGCTTGCTTTAAAATATCGTTTTCCATACGGAGTTGTTTAAGCTCTTTACGCAATGCGATTAACTCTTGTTCTTGTGGACTGCGATTATCTTTTGTTTTAAATGAGCCGCTTTGGCTTGCTTGCGTTATCCAACGGTCCAAAGCTGATGGTGTCAAATCATATTCGGCAACGATTTCACTACGTGATTTACCATGTTGATAAAGACTGACCATTTGGTGTTTAAAATCATCTGTGAATGTTCGTCTTTTGCGTTTAATCTTATTCATATTTGTTCCTTTTTTAATTGTGATAAGTTTACCTTACCCCTTAAAAAAGTTGTATGATTTAGTGTAGCCGATCCAGTTCAATATTTTGTGTCATTTAGGTAAACTGTGTAGCAAAAGAGGAAATGACACAGAATTATGAACAGGAACCTCATTTATTACTAATACTTCTTGTTTTTTTCATAACGAGCTAAGCTTTTCTTAGCTTTTGCTTTTTGCTCATCTGTTGCTTTATCTGAATTTAAAATGGAGTTAGCAGAACTTACAATAACTGCGGGAAGTACTTTTGTCACTGTAAAGTCTCCTACTTGGTAAAGTTTTTTACCCAACCATTTAACTCTACTCATAATAGTCATCTTTATACTCCGAACACTCTGGACATGGAAATGTAAAATTAACATCCCCACCACATACAGGGCAATTTTCGGGATGGGGTTCACCGCCATATTCTAATGAACAAGGGATGACTCCCGTACCATTGCATTCGCCACAATCAGATTTAGCCATTTTATTTATCTCCTTAAATTATTATTGAATTAAAATACATCATTATTATTAGAAATATATTGTGCTCTGTCATATCGTTTATAACGATCAGTTAAGATCTGATTGATCGTTATAAACGATCAATTAATTTGGTTGAGAGTATGCATGTTGTTAATATACAAAGCATGAAGAGGATCATGTCTCTTCCACGAAAGTTGTGCTAACTCAGATAAAGCATTCTTAGTTAGTTTTTTTTCAACATTAATACCATATCCATCAGTTTCATTCTTCCAAAGATTGGTAACGGAATTCATAATAACGTTATAATTTGCATATTGTTCTGAGCTAAAGTACAACATGGTTGGAAAATAAAAGCCGTATTGTTTATTAACAGCCATTACCCAAACAATGCTAAGAATATGATTGGAAAGTAATGTTAAATCAGACAAGTTCAACATATCCATATACGCATCTATTCCATATTGCCTTTGATAGGCATCGTCATGATAGGCAAAATCCATTCTGACTGGATATAACTTTCCATAACTTGTAAGTAACGATCTATGATGAACTTTTAGCTTATTTAGTATTAGGTCATAATGGTTGTCCATTTTTTATTCCTTTATATGAATTGTATCTATAGCAATTAGTCTGTTTTGTTGACTTATTTGTATAAACATACTTTTAAAGATTTATAGTGATTTTCCAAAATGAAGGAAATGTTTTTTTTGAGGTTATTAAATACGGGAAGAAATTAAAAATTTATTCAAACCAAGTGTTCTAGGTTTTCCTCGATGACTTGGAGGCGGGACTTTACTTAAAAATAGACAATCACTATAACACTCTTTAAAAAATGATTTCTGTTCTGTTTTAGCTAAATAACTAAGCATATAACAAACAGAACGAAATGCTTCATCATCGTGATGATTTATTATCCTTAGCCCATTAATATGATAATTATTCCGCTGACAATCATACAAATAACCTTTAGTCAGTTCATACCATGCACGTTCCAGTGCAACGTAAATAGGATAGTATTTTTGTCTTTTTTGACCATTTACATAAAAAACAGAATGAAAATGGATATGTTCATTCTGATTAAATTCCATAACAACAGCATACCCTACAATATCAAGTTCAAGTTGCATAGCTTGATAGAGGAAGTACATTATTTCTTTTTTGGTTGTTTCAATATCAGTATTGAACTCATCATCTTTAGCATAATGAATGTCGATTCGAATCGGTAAAATTTTTGAGTATCTATCTTGTAGATTATTTAGGTGTGCAATGAGTTGATCATTGAGTTGTTTATTAATAGTAAAATTTTTATTTTGCATTTAGTTGCTCGTTATCAAATTAGAGTTATTTGATAACGAGCAAGATTATTTTTTTACTGTTTTAGTAACTGATGGTTTACTCAGATAGTCTGTTATTGGTGTTATTTATCTAATAATTTTCTTTTATAGAATAATATTAATTAACCTTAATTCACTATCTCAAACAACAGTAAGGTAACAAATTTCACTTTAAAAGCTCAATTAAGATTAAACATATAATAAAAATTACTCTAAAAGCACGAGATGAGCGTTAATGATCACCATTATAACTATATTTTCCCCTACATTTATTGATAATAATATTATTATATTTCCATAAAAATTTTATGTTAATAACACAGATTCTCTTTTTGTTTTAGATTATTTATTTACATAAATATTACTTAGTGATAGTTTAATTATTAATCAAAATAAAATTTAAGAGTAATTTATGAACTATTCTGTCCCACCCCAAAATATAAAATACATATCAGAATCAAATTTAAATATATGTAAAAAATATAACCGCTATATTGATAATTACATGCGAAAGTTAGGGAGACCAATCATACGTCCTGGATATAAAATTAGAACACCATCAGAATACTGCGATTTTTTAAATCAATATATTTTATCTTTGCGTTATGATGAAAAAGGATTAAACAATTTTATTAATGAAATGATTGCTTCATGTAAGCAAGATATTGATGACTTTAGTTGGTTAGAAAATGATAGATTATGCTATTATTCATGGCTATCTATTATGCTAAATCAAGTAAAAATAGATGATGATATTATAAGAATAAACCCTTGCCCTCCGGCAATGCCTCCACTCGCCACAGATTTAATCAATACACCATTAAAACTTATCCCATCTAGTTCTGACATGCGAGCGAAAATCGTTAAAGAATATATTGCATCATTAAACAATGATGACATACGTTTTATAGCGATTAATAATATAAAATCAGCATGGTCAATTATTGAAAAAATCAAAGTTCCTTTTAAGTTTTCAATTGATGATGAACAACAAATTAATTGGACATGGAACTATATTTTAACAAAACTGAAAAATAAATCGCCTTGGCAATATGATCTATATATGAATTACATAGTGCCAACAAGTATTGCGGAAAAATATCATGCTATTTTTATTATCCATGATTATTTCTATGCATGTAACGAAGATACACACAAAGTATTTTGTATTGATTATAAAAAAGCCTTAAGTCAAAAAAAATTTAGAGAGAAGGAAGGTGTTAAATCAATCAACGTTCAACTTGATATAAAAATAAAAGAACAATTAGACCAATTATTAGACCATTACCAATATAGTCAACAACGTTTATTGGAAGTATTAATTAGTGAGCATTATAAATCAGTTCAGCATAAATTAGATAAAAGCAATTTCTCTTAAGCATTACAAACAAAGGCTTTAAAGCCATTTTATGGATACACGCCATTATCGAACCAAATGTATCCGGGTTTGTATCCGATTTTCCGCTTGATTTGAGGTAATTTCAGTTGAATTCGGTTGAGTAGTGAAACAAGGTGAAAGGCTTATTTGAAAAGGCTTTAGGCATAAAAAAAACTGCTAGAAGCAGGTCTTAGAATTTGGTGATTGGTGCCCGGACGCGGAATCGAACCACGGACACGGGGATTTTCAATCCCCTGCTCTACCGACTGAGCTATCCGGGCAACAATGGATGCACATTAAACACGATTAGTGATTATCAGTCAATCCCTTTTATAATATTTTTTTTAAAATATATATTGTTTGGTTGAAAAATAGCTAATTATCTTTATATTAAAAGATTATTTTTAATAATATGTTTTTATCCTTATAGGAATTATATATGCGATTTGTTGGCTTTATTATCTTTTTTATTTATGTTTATTTTGAACTTACCTTTTTCATAGCTGTTGCTAATTCAATTGGTATTTTTCTTGCTTTAATTTGTATTATTGCAACATCTATTCTTGGTTTCTCGTTAGTTAAAACTCAGGGGTTGAAAAATCTTAGTATTATGCAACAAAAAATAGCTAACAATCAAAGCTATAAAAATGAAGTAATTAGAAGTGTAGCTTTGCTTTTTGCCGGTTTTTTCTTGCTTATTCCAGGTTTTTTAACTGATATTTTAGGTGCAATCTTATTAATACCCCATGTACAAGATCATATCGTGGAATTTATTGTTCGAAAAATGCCAATAAGATCAAAATTTTCTTCATCACAAATGCATTATCAAGAGGGTGATATTATTGAGGGTGAATTCAAACAGAAAGATGATTAATAAATAATCAGTTAGACTTTTTTCTAAATTTGTTCTCTTGAAGAATTTAAAATAATCCCCATATATTGTGCACTACATTAAAAAATCATAATTCTATGATTTCTGTTAATAATTATCTTAATTAAAAATTAGTGCTAGGAGATAACTAATGAAAATTCGTCCATTGCATGATCGTGTGATCATTAAACGTAAAGAAGTAGAATCAAAATCAGCTGGTGGTATTGTTTTAACTGGTTCGGCAGCAGGTAAATCAACTCGCGGAGAAGTTTTAGCTGTTGGTAATGGTCGCATTTTAGAAAATGGTCAAGTACAGCCGCTAGATGTTAAAGTAGGAGATATCGTAATTTTTAATGAAGGATACGGCGTTAAAACAGAGAAAATCGATAATGAAGAAGTGCTTATCTTATCTGAAAGCGATATTTTAGCGATTGTACAAGCATAACTGACAACTAATTTAATTTATATACAGAATTTAGGAGAAATACGAAGATGGCAGCTAAAGATGTGAAATTTGGTAATGACGCTCGCGCCAAAATGCTTAAAGGCGTTAATGTATTAGCCGATGCAGTTAAAGTAACATTAGGTCCAAAAGGACGTAATGTAGTATTAGATAAATCTTTTGGCGCACCAACCATTACTAAAGATGGTGTTTCTGTTGCTCGCGAAATCGAATTAGAAGATAAATTCGAAAATATGGGTGCACAAATGGTTAAAGAGGTCGCATCTAAAGCAAATGATGCAGCAGGTGATGGTACAACTACTGCAACTGTTCTTGCTCAAGCGATTGTTAATGAAGGTTTAAAAGCTGTTGCTGCTGGTATGAATCCAATGGATTTAAAACGTGGTATTGATAAGGCAGTTGTTGCTGCTGTTGAAGAGCTTAAAAAATTATCTGCACCATGCGCTGATTCTAAATCCATTGCTCAAGTAGGTACAATTTCAGCTAACTCTGATGAAACTGTTGGTACTTTAATTGCTCAGGCAATGGAAAAAGTAGGTAAAGAAGGTGTTATTACAGTTGAAGATGGCACTGGTTTACAAGATGAGCTTGATGTTGTTGAGGGTATGCAGTTTGATCGTGGTTACCTATCGCCATACTTTATCAATAAACCTGAAACTGCAACTGTTGAATTAGATAGCCCATATATTTTATTAGCCGATAAAAAAATCTCTAACATCCGCGAATTATTACCAGTGCTTGAAGCTGTAGCTAAAGCTGGTAAATCTTTATTGATTATTGCAGAAGATGTTGAAGGCGAAGCACTTGCAACATTAGTTGTGAATACTATGCGTGGCATTGTTAAAGTTGCAGCTGTTAAAGCTCCTGGCTTTGGTGATCGTCGTAAAGCAATGTTACAAGATATTGCAATCTTAACTGCGGGTACTGTAATTTCAGAAGAAATTGGTTTAGAACTTGAAAAGACAACTCTTGAAGATTTAGGTCAAGCAAAACGTGTTGTAATCAATAAAGACAACACAACTATCATTGATGGTGTTGGTGAGGAGTCATTAATTAATGCTCGCGTTGAACAAATTCGTAAACAAATCGAAGAATCAACTTCTGACTATGATAAAGAGAAACTTCAAGAACGCGTAGCGAAACTTGCTGGCGGTGTTGCTGTAATTAAAGTTGGTGCGGCAACTGAAGTTGAAATGAAAGAGAAAAAAGCTCGTGTTGAAGACGCATTACATGCAACTCGTGCAGCTGTTGAAGAAGGTGTTGTAGCCGGTGGTGGTGTTGCTCTTGTCCGTGCCGCAACTACTATTTCAGAACTTAAGGGTGCAAACGAAGATCAAAACGTTGGTATCAAAGTTGCACTTCGTGCGATGGAAGCTCCATTACGTCAAATCGTTACTAACTGTGGTGAAGAAGCATCTGTTGTTGTTAATGCCGTTAAAGGTGGTAAAGGTAACTATGGTTACAATGCCGCAACTGAAGAATATGGTGATATGATTGCAATGGGTATTTTAGATCCAACTAAAGTAACACGTAGTGCATTACAATATGCTGCTTCAGTTGCCGGCCTTATGATCACAACTGAATGTATGGTAACTGATTTACCTAAAGATGATAAGGCTGACTTAGGTGCTGCTGGTGGTATGGGTGGCATGGGGGGTATGGGCGGAATGATGTAATTCTTTTCGTCAGTACGAAATAAGCTTATCAATACAAACCACTCGTTTATGCGAGTGGTTTTTTTTATGAATTTTTTTTAGTTATATATTCTTTTTATAAAATAACTGCAATATAAAAATATACAATTAATTAAAAATACCAATAATAATTTAAATATTTAATCGATTAAATAAAGTATAGATAATAATCTGTTATACCAGCAAAAAGCTTGCTCTATACTTGATGATTATCATTTATTTTTTAATTTTCTGATTTTGTATGACTGTTTTACTTGTCAAAATCAGATGTTAAATAGATAATAACATTATGAAAAGATGAAATTTATCTTTTCTATAAGATCAAATTATTGTTCCAAACTTTATTTTTTATTTAAAATAGAATTCAAAGTAATTAAATAATAAGTGAATATAGAAATAAACAATTAAGGAAAGAAATAATGGGTGTAGCTCCAAGAAAAAAATTAGCCAGTACAGAAGAAAAAGACTATTCGGTTAGACAACGTGAAAAAAAAGTAAAAGTAGAAACTCCACTTGCTAATATTCAAGAAAATACTTTTTTTAAAGTTATTTTTTTAGATAGCCTTTCACTGGAACAAAAAGTAGAAGAAGTTACTAATATTTTAGAATTTTCTGACAATAAGGAAATTGATCGGGTAAAAATTCAAGAATTCGATACATTTAAAGAATATCTTCAATCAATCCTGGATTCAAACATGAAGTGCAATTTTAAACACGGTGGAGTGAAGAAAGTAGAAAGGTGATTTATACTAGCACCTTCGCACCACCACAGTTTGGAGATTGCTATGTATTATAATCACCTTTCTAGGAAGGAAAGATACCAGATTTTCGTATTATTGCAAGCCGGAAAGAATAAAAAAGAGATAGCCCAGCTACTCAATAGACATCCTTCGACAATAAGTCGAGAGATAAAAAGAAACTCAAAACCTAATCAAGCCTATCAAGCACATGATGCGGTAACCCTAGCTAGGAAAAGGCGAAAAAACAGCGGTAATGGTAAGGCAATAGAGTCTTCGGTATGGCGTCAAGTTGAAAAATACCTCATGCTTTATTACAGCCCAGAGCAGATTGCTGCACGTTTAAAGAAAGTCAGCGTCCAATCAATCTATAACTATCTTTATCAAAATAAAGCGCGCTATGAACAATTCAAA
>NZ_LZHK01000072.1:0-476 GCF_001690415.1 Gilliamella sp. Imp1-1 | reverse complement strand
TATACTAGCACCTTCGCACCACCACAGTTTGGAGATTGCTATGTATTATAATCACCTTTCTAGGAAGGAAAGATACCAGATTTTCGTATTATTACAAGCCGGAAAGAATAAAAAAGAGATAGCCCAGCTACTCAATAGACATCCTTCGACAATAAGTCGAGAGATAAAAAGAAACTCAAAACCTAATCAAGCCTATCAAGCACATGATGCGGTAACCCTAGCTAGGAAAAGGCGAAAAAACAGCGGTAATGTAAGGCAATAGAGTCTTCGGTATGGCGTCAAGTTGAAAAATACCTCATGCTTTATTACAGCCCAGAGCAGATTGCTGCACGTTTAAAGAAAGTCAGCGTCCAATCAATCTATAACTATCTTTATCAAAATAAAGCGCGCTATGAACAATTCAAACCTTATCTAAGGCGAAAAGGCAAAGCCTATAGGCATTGTAAGGCACCGAGTATTAAAGAAGGAGACCGCCG
>NZ_LZHK01000071.1:0-1782 GCF_001690415.1 Gilliamella sp. Imp1-1 | reverse complement strand
GGATCCCTTCAAACGTCATCCGATGCTCGGATTTATTATAAACTCGGCCGGTATTTTTCATTATTTGTAGTAGCTTTTCCCACCGTTTATCTGTTAGCATTGTTCTTGGCATGATGAATCGAGTTAGGGTTGTTTTTGGCTGAATTATTATAACTCACATCATGCCGTCTAAAAAATAATCATGAAAGATCAACACGCCCTAATAAAACACAAATTTGATCATATTTATTATATTATGTTAATTTTATGTAAAAAATAACTTTTTTGTTAAGATTTGTAAACATGTGATTAAATGAGTCTGATTATTAAAAATAATATATAACCATATGAAAATTATATTAAATAATAAGAAATAGACTGATTTTATAGTTTTAAATATTAGGTACCAATTTTGTAAAAAATAATCATCAAATTATTCATCATTGCATGTTGATGGGAATCGTTAACCTTATATTTTTGGTACTAAAAAGTGGGAACATACCATTACTGTAAACAATGCGAGTAAGTTCTATAATTAACTTACTCGTAATAACCCCTGTAACTTTAAAAGTTACAGAGTCAAACTATTTGCTGAACAAATAAAACAAATTTAACTACGGCTTGACACAAGCAGCTCTAAGTTTATTATTAGTTGATTTAGAATCATATAAATCTCCATCCCCCAAATCGACTCGAATTGGTTCTCCTTTGTATGTATCAATTGCCCAATACCAATCTTGAGGATGATTAGTTTCCCAGTCATCAAGACCTAAATAGTGATCAGGATTGTTAAATAAGGTTCCCCATTCATTAAATAACCCACCAATCCACTTGCCATTACTGCTACGATAACTCAATTGACGGCGATAATTATTGATATTTCTTCCAGGAATACCTCCTGTCCAAATATCATCATTATTTGCATTAGTATAATCTGCAACACTCGGCACTCGGTATCCAATTCGGTTACAGTAATTTTTTGCATCTTGCACAGATGCATTAATATTAGCCCCTTGGGCTATATACCATCTTTCAATTTTAAAGCTATACAAGACGTTACTTTTGGCTCTATCTGAATAAAGCTTAAATGTAGAAGGGCTAAAGTTTTTATTAGCACTACTGTTTACTGGTCCTTTTAGTACTATCTTTAAAGCTACATCTCGTGAGCCTTTTCCCCAACCTGGTGTTATTGCAGATGATAAAGCTAAACTAACTCCACTCCCTGATTCCGGGAATACTCTAGCGCCATTAGCTGAGATAATCTCTTCGGGCGTTACGTTTGCTAATAATAAATAAAAATAAACATTATTTGTTCCTGTCGATGGGAAATTACGTTGTGGATTGTTTATATCTTGTGGTACAAATCCTTTTCCTTTTACCCAATCAGGACCATCTAAATCTTTATATTCAGTATTATTACTGGAATCGTTTGATAAATTAGGTTGAGCATAACAAACCAATGGCGCACTTGGCTCAAAATAATCAGGATTCGATATCCATATCCATAAATCAACTGAACCTGCATCTCCGTCTGTACCATATTTTAGACACGGGTTTTCGAACGACGGTAATATTATGGCATCACTACGATGATTTTTTACGCGACCATTTTTACTAGTTAATGCTTCTAAACTCCATGAATATGGCAATAATAACACGCCCAACACCAACAAGAGTTTTCGAGATAATTTGAGAGATAATTTGGAAAATATAAATGAGTTTCGTGCAAAAACTCGGCGAATAGGATTATTTAATAAATTTAAATCGTAGGTTTGCCAGTGCTTGTGCCTTGTGCCTTGTGCC
>NZ_LZHK01000070.1:0-31766 GCF_001690415.1 Gilliamella sp. Imp1-1 | reverse complement strand
ATTATTTAAACACCACCGTGTACTTTGCGGAGCCTTATAAAAGCTGGCAAAGAGGCACAAATGAAAACACCAATGGCTTAATACGTCAGTTTATACCTAAGTCAGCGGCCATTTCATTAGTTGACGACAAACAGATAAAGAAAATACAATATCTGTTGAACACACGCCTAAGAAAACGGCATAAGTTTAAAAGCCCTGCCGATTTTTATTCTAAGGAGTTAAGAAGAATTGCACTTCATGGTGTAATCTAGGAAATATAAAATAATAAGTCTTTTATTATAAATAACTTATCAAGTTGCAATGAGCATATCAGCTTTATTGCATAATATAATGATGTTATTAATTTCAAATCTATAAATAAAATATAAAACCATCCTGCTTATTTTTTTAGCTTTTATTGCGATTGTTTTATGAACAGATATTATTTGCCATAAACATTTGATACTATTTAAACGATGCAATTGATTAGGCCATAACGATTTGTTATCTCGTTAAAAATTATTATGAATCGTTTTAAAAAAATAAGGTGTTATATGAAAAATATAAGCAGGAAATGGATTGTTATTGCAGTTGTTATTATTTCTATTATTTTTATTTTATGGCAGCAATTAAAAACTGATGGGTATGGTTCAGATTTTATTAGTGGCAACGGACGTATTGAAGCGACTGAAATCAATATTTCAGCTAAATTAGCTGGTAGAATAGAAAAAATTAATGTTGATGAGGGCGATTTTGTTAAAGCCGGTCAAGCTTTAGCCGTCATGCAAACTGATACCTTACAAGCACAACTTAATGAAGCCCAAGCACAATACCGCCAAGCGGTTAGTAATGAAGCAAGTGCTAAAGCGCAAGTGGCATTAAAAATGAGTGATAAAGTTGCAGCGCAAGCAGGCGTAAGCCAAAAGGAAAGTGACTTAGATATCGCCTCAAAACATTTACAACGAACTACCGCACTATATCAAAAAGGTGCAATATCTATTCAACAATTTGATGACGATACTGCTAAAGTAAACAATGCTAAAGCAGCACTAGATTCAGCCAAATCACAAGTTACTGCCGCTGACGCAGCGATTGCAGTAGCCGAAGCGGGGGTTGATAGCGCCACATCGGCAATCAATGTTGCAAGTGCTAATATTAAAAGAATTCAAGCTGATATTGATGATAGTACTTTAAATGCCCCTGTTGACGGTCGTATTCAATACCGAATAGCACAATTAGGTGAAGTTTTACCTTCAGGCGGAAAAGTATTAAATTTAGTTAATTTGTATGATGTTTATCTTACATTCTTTTTACCTGAAACGGTCGCAGGTAAAGTGGGTATTGGTGATGAAGTGAGATTGATTTTAGATGCACTACCAGATAAAGCAATTTCTGCCAAAATATCGTTTGTATCAAGCGTTGCGCAGTTTACGCCTAAAACTGTTGAAACTAAAGATGAGCGTCAGAAATTGATGTTTAGAGTAAAAGCGCAATTAAGCCCTGAATTATTAAGATGTTTTATAAATCAAGTTAAAACAGGTTTACCAGGTGTAGCTTGGGTAAAACTTGATCCAAAAGCTTCGTGGCCGTCAGGCTTATCTGATATTGCAAAATGTCCAACAAAATAATTGGGGATAGCATATGTCAGAATCCGACAATAAAGATTTAGCTTTATCAACCGAAGCTAAATCGTTTGATGATGCAGTGGTAAAAATTAGTGATGTATCACTGCATTATAAAAAGAACCTTGCTCTTGATAATATCACTTTAGCTATACCGCCAAGATGTATGGTTGGATTGATAGGACCAGACGGTGTTGGAAAATCAAGTTTATTATCATTAATTGCTGGTTCGCATCTTATTCAAGATGGGTTAGTATATGTATTTGACGGTGATATGAAAGATAAAACACACCGTAAAAATGTTTGCACACGTATTGCTTATATGCCGCAAGGGTTAGGCAAAAACCTTTATCCTACTTTATCCGTTGAAGAAAATTTACAATTTTTTGCTCGTCTGTTTGGTAATGATGCGGCCGAGCGTCGTCACCGTATTGATGAATTAACGCGTAGTACTGGGTTATATCCATTTTTATCAAGACCGGCAGGGCGACTGTCCGGTGGTATGAAGCAAAAAGTTAGCTTATGTTCGGCTTTAATCCACGATCCTGATTTGTTAATTCTTGATGAACCTACAACTGGGGTGGATCCACTTTCCAGAGCCCAATTTTGGCAGTTAATTAACAAAATTCGTGAACAAAGACCCCAAATGAGTGTGATTGTTGCAACAGCCTACATGGACGAAGCTCAAAATTTTGATTGGTTGGTGGCAATGTATGGCGGTAAGATTCTTGAAACTGGCACACCAAAATCCTTACTAGTAAAGACAGGAAAAGATAATTTAGATGATGCATTCATTCAGCTAATGCCAGAAAGTGCTAGACAAGGTTATCAAACTGTCGAAATTCCACCTTTAGATCTTAATAAAGATTTGCAAACAGCCATAGAAGCAAAAGATTTAACTAAACAATTTGGTAATTTTATCGCAGTTGATCATGTTAATTTTTCAATTAAACAAGGTGAAGTATTTGGCTTTTTAGGTTCAAATGGCTGTGGTAAATCAACCACCATGAAAATGTTAACGGGTTTATTACCGATTTCATCAGGAAAAGCATGGTTATTTGGTAAACCTGTTGATGCTAGTGACATTAACGTTAGGCGTCATTTGGGGTATATGTCTCAGGCATTTTCTTTATATAGTGAATTAACGGTCAAACAAAATTTAGTTCTACATGCACGCCTGTTTGGTATTGAAGAAAGTAAAATACCTGCCCGCGTTGAAGAATTACTAAAACGTTTTGGTTTAGAACAAGATGCAGAAAATCTACCCGATAGCTTACCTTTAGGGGTAAAGCAACGGCTTTCATTGTCAGTTGCTGTTGTGCATAATCCACAAATTCTTATCCTTGATGAACCAACATCCGGCGTTGACCCCATTGCTCGAGATGATTTTTGGCGTTTAATTATCGAACTGTCTAGAAAAGATAAAGTAACAGTGTTTATAACAACTCATTTTATGAATGAGGCTGCAAGGTGTGATAGAATCTCATTAATGCATGCAGGCAAAGTATTAGCAAGCGATACTCCTGATCACATTATTAGCTCTAAACATGCTAAAACATTAGAGGAGGCCTTTATTAACTATCTTGTTGATGCAGGTGCTGATGATAGTAATGCAGAAGAACACTCTGTTGAACCACCAAAAGAAATACTCAATCAAGAAACAAAAACATTACCAAATCATCATGTTCAAGGGTTTAGTCTTAACCGTATGATAGGTTGCTTATGGCGTGAAACACTTGAGTTATCTAGAGATCCTTTACGAGCATTATTAGCGTTATTAGGTTCAGCAATTTTAATGTTAGTTATGGGATATGGTATTACGATGGATGTTGAAGATCTGAATTTTGCTGTACTTGACCGAGATCAAAGTGTAATTAGTCAAAATTATATTCTTAATTTATCTGGTTCTAAACGTTATTTTATTGAAAAAGCGCCAATTACAGATTATAACGATATGGATGCGCGGTTAAAAAGTAATGAAATCGCTTTAGCAATTGAAATCCCTCCCAATTTTGGTCGAGATATACAACGAGGTGCTCCTGTTGATATTGCTATTTGGATTGATGGGGCAATGCCGCTACGAGCTGAAACAATTAAAGGTTACGTTCAAGGAATGCATCTTGCTTGGCTAAGTGAAAAAGTAAAAGAAGTAACAGGAAAATCCTCAACTAGTTTGGCAAATATAGAAACAAGATACCGTTATAATCCTGATATTAAAAGCTTACCTTCCATGGTACCGGCTGTAATACCAATTTTATTATTGATGATTCCATCTATGCTGGCGGCTTTATCGGTTGTGCGTGAAAAAGAGATGGGTTCAATTATCAATTTATATGTAACTCCAGTAACTAAAGCTGAATTTTTGCTAGGTAAACAAGTGCCTTATATCATTATTTCCATGTTTAGCTTTTTATTATTGTTATTTATGGCAATTACCATTTTTGCTGTTCCCGTAAAAGGAAGTCTATTTACTTTATGCCTTGCTGCCTTTGCTTACTGTATTATTTCAACGGGTTTTGGTTTGTTAGCTTCAACTGTTACTCGTAGCCAAATTGCCGTTATCTTTTTAACTTGCGTAGGTACAATGCTACCAGCAATTCAATTCTCCGGATTACTCAATCCTGTCGCATCTCTAGAAGGTGGTGGTCGTTATATTGGTGAAGTTTATCCAACAACACATATGCTAATTATTGCTCGCGGTGTGTTTAATAAAGCACTTGGTTTTATGGATCTGCACAATTCAATATTTGCTTTATTGGTCACAATCCCCATTGTTCTTGGGGCAAGTATTTTTCTTCTTAAAAAACAAGAAGGATAGATATTATGCAAAGTTTAATTAATATTTATCGCTTAGGGATTAAAGAGTTATGGGGTCTATTGCGTGATCCTATCATGTTGTTGTTAATTGGCTATTGCTTTACCTTTGATATTTACATTGCCGCAACAGCTACTTCTGATTCGTTGCACCATGCTTCGATTGCAGTTGTTGATGAAGATGACTCACCGTTATCACGGCAAATTATTGCAGCATTTTATCCGCCAATGTTTAATGATCCCGTTAAATTATACTCAATGAATGATGTTGATCATGGTATGGATACGGATAATTATACGTTTGCTTTAAATATTCCGCCTAATTTTCAACGTGATGTGCTAAATAGTCAAAGTCCTGAAATTCAACTTAATATTGATGCAACACGAATGGGGCAAGCATTTGTTGGGAATGGTTATATAACACAGATTGTTACTGGTGAAGTGACTGAATATGTTAATCGTTACAGTAAGGCAACTAATTTGCCCGTTAATATACAAGTGCATACTGCATTTAATCCTAATTTAACGCGATCTTGGTTTGGTTCAGTCATGGAAATTATTAATATTGTGACAACATTATCGATTATTTTAACTGGGGCCGCCTTAATGAAAGAGCGGGAACATGGTACGATTGACCATCTCCTTGCTATGCCTGTTACCCCTTTTGAAATTATGCTCTCCAAAGTATGGTCAATGGGACTTGTGGTATTAATATCAACATGGGTGGCATTGTTGTTAGTTGTTCATAGTTGGCTAAAAGTACCAATTGCAGGTTCGGTAAGCTTATTTTTGATTGGAGCTGCATTGCATCTTTTTGTTACAACGTCACTTGGGATATTTATGGCAACAGTAGCAAAATCCACTGCGCAATTCGCAATGTTACTAATTTTAGTTTTATTACCACTACAAATGCTATCTGGGGGTAGTACTCCGCGTGAAAGTATGCCTGAAATTGTGCAAAACATTATGATGTTTGCTCCAACCACGCATTTTGTTGAATTAGGGCAGGCAATACTGTATCGAGGTGCTGGTTTAAGCGTGGTTTGGACTTCATTTGCGTGGTTATTGGTAATTGGTACTGTATTCTTTTTAATTGCTTTAAGACGTTTTCGTAGTTCAATTGTAAATATGGGCTCATAATGTCCTATATTTTATTGCAAAATTAGTTGTAAGGATTACTCGTATTGTTTACAAAAATTTGAGAAACGACATAATATGGATACTAAGAATTGAATAGTTACGTAATATGCTGTTAAACATCAGATAACAGAATTATAAATATGAATAAATTTATCCAATGTAAAATTTGTGAAGGGCATTATGTTATACGAGACGGAAAATATGGGATATTTGCAGGTTGCTCCCGTTATCCAGTTTGTAAATCAACTTTAAAGATCCCCGAATTAGTTTATGAATTCATTCGTAAATATGGTGTCAATATTTATCAATGGCAAAAACAGTGTTGGAAATGTCAGCAAGAAACGCCAGTCTATTCATACTATTTGTATTACGAGCTATCCGAATTAGATCCAATTTTTTCTGTATTACACGGGATTGGAGTCGGTGATATTTCCAGTATTGATCGCCTGCTTAGCTTAAATGTACCAACTGTTAAAATGAAGTACAGTAAAACACTCAATGAACATTATATGGCAAATGTTTGTCTACATTGTGGAGCCATACAAGGTCATAACTATGTAGTCACTGATCCCCATGAAATCATCAATTCACTGTGGCATAATCATGATATGAATAACTATTTCTTTAAAAACTTAAAAATTGATACAAGCACATTATTAGGTGAATTGAAAAGATGTATGGAATGGAGCTAATATTCTCATGTTTTGTCTGAAATCATCACCTTTAATACCAGTATACTAATTTAGTAAATATCAACAACCCTATTTTCCATCGATATTACCGTGTTCACAGTGCTCAATCATTGCTTAATATTCATTTATCCCTTATCGTTCTGTTTTAATAAGATATGATAATGATAAAGGAATTATGCCTGCATGTTATCTCTGGGATTCATATTTATGCGGCTACCAATGCATTGTTGATTAATATATAAATACAAAAGATCATCAGTTCATAACAAAGGATAAATATTTTTTAATCGTTAACACATATAACAGTATATATTTTATTGCGTATTTAAGTGTTTGGCTTTATATTATTTTCAATACTAATATTGCAATTTTGCTTTAACCTTTATAAGCCCAATTTATGCATAAAAAACGTTTTTCTTTGATTGTAGCGATCATTGCTGTTATTACTATGGTTGTTATTATATATTTTGCTTATCAACCTAGTACTATTATTTTGCAAGGTGAAGTTGAATCTAATCGTGTTGATGTTGCTGCCAGAGTTCAAGGTCGAGTAAACCAATTTAATTATGATGTTGGTGACGATGTTAAGCAGGGTGAAGTTCTTCTTACTCTTTCAAATCCTGCATTGTTAGCTCAGCTTGCAACAGCAGAAGCGCAATTAAAAGTAGCAATGGCGAGTCGTGATAATACTTATAGCACTAGACCAGAAACAATTGATGTGCAAAAAGCGCAGTTAGATAAAGCTAAATCAGATTTAGATTTAGCTCAAACTAGCTATGAAAGAATTAATCGTTTAGCTAAAAATGGCACTGTTTCAAAGCAAAGCTATGATGAATCCTTTAATCAATATCAAGCGGCCATTAAAGCTTATGAAGCCGCTAAAGCTAACTTATCACTAGCCGAAAACGGTAGCAGTGTAGAACAGAAAAAATTAGCCGATGTGCAAGTTGAACAATCAGAAGCAGCATTGGCGCAAGTAAAAGCTGATGTTAATGAATTAACTTTAGTTTCTCCAATTAACGGTCAAATTACGACTCGAGTCGCTGAAACAGGGCAATTATACAGTCCAGGTACTCCGCTTTATTCTATTATTGATTTAAATGATATTTGGTTTACTTTTAATATACGTGAAGATTTGCTGGGAAACCTTAAAGTTGGTGATATGTTTCAAGTAAGAGTACCGGCATTAAATAATCAGATTATAGATGTTAAAGTCACTGTATTAAATGCTTTAGGTCAATATGCGAATTGGCAGGCGACTAAAGCAACGGGTGATTTTGACTTAAAGACTTTTGAAATGCGTGCTAAACCAATTAATAAAGTGTCAGGTCTCCGCCCAGGAATGAGTGTTACTACAAAGTGGCAATCTCGCTAGCTTGAATAATATCGAGATTTTACACAAAAAAGGAACGATATTAATGCATCACCGGCTATTTCAAGTAATTGGATGGGAACTTCGTAAATTAATTAAACAACGTATTTTGTGTTTATTAGTTTTCATCTATCCTTTATTATTTATTTTTTTATTTGTTTATATGTATCATGCCGGTGTTATTACTCAGGTACCTATTGCTGTTGTTGATCAAGATACAACCAAATCATCTCGCTTATTGATTCAACAAGTTGCTGCTTCACCTCAACTACAGGTAGCTGAACGTTATCAAGATCTTACCTCAGCTAAACATGCGTTGATTAAAGGTGATGTTTATGCTGTGCTTTTCATTCAGCATGAGTTTGAAAAAGATCTTATAGCTGGTCATCAGCCAGAAGTTGTCGCTTTTTATAATAATCAGTATATGTCAGCTGGAACGATTATTTTTCGGGCGATGAGTTCCGCATTGAAAACAGCAAATAGTCAAATAGTATTGCAAGGATTATTAGAAAAAGGAATTGCTTCACCAGTAGCACAAAGCCAAATGCAAACTATACCGACAAGTTTACATCCTTTATATAATCCAACTTTAAATTATCTATATACGTTAATTAGTGGTTTAATTCCTACTATATTACAAATCATTATTATGATGGCCATGGTTACTAGTATTACTCGTGATCGTTTTACTGGAACGGGGTATCAGCAAATATTAAAATTAGCTAATCATAATATTTTTATCTTTTTATTAGGACGCATTATTCCTTATTTTATCTATTTTTTATTTTGCTTGATTCTATTTGATACGGTTTTAATTGCTAATTTTAATTTACCTTTAAATGGACATTTAATATTGCTTATACTTGGTGATATAGGCTTTATTTTGACTTCATGTTTGTATGGCATTTTCTTTGGTTTAACGGGATCAACACTAGCACAAGCTTATGGCACTGCAAGCTTAGTAGCATCACCAGCGTTTGGATTTACTGGGCTTATTTTCCCTCGGATTGCAATGAATACCTTTGCTTATATTTGGAGTGCTTTATTACCTGTAACATGGTATATACAAATTCGTCTTGATCAAACATTAAGATCGCCAAATATAGTAACTTCCTTACAACCGTTTGTTTATTTAGTGATCCAATTAAGTGTTATGGTTATTCTTGTTTATCTTTTTTTACGAAAGATCCGTAGGCGGTTGATATGATTAAATCTTTACTATTAATTTCCTATGATGAATTAAAACGAATTTTCCAAACCAAAGCGATAGTTAGCGTTATGTTTGTGGGAATATTTATCTATTTCATCTTTTACCCACAACCTTATTTACATGAAGCAATCCGAGATGTTCCTATTGCTGTTATTGACCAAGATAATACCAATTACAGTCGAGATCTAGTAAGACAACTTGATGCTAATAAGTCCATCAATATAGACTTACATATTGCAGACTTAGAAACGGCTAAAAAACTTATCGAAGAACGTAAAATATATGGAGTTGTACTCATACCTTACCGTTTTCAAAAGAATATATTAGAAGGAAAAACTAGCCCAGTGTCATATTATGGCGATGCGAGCTATATTTTAATTTATAGTAATGTTGCTACCGCCATTAATACCGTTGCCAGTAATTTTGGCGCTAAAATTTCAATTTCACGCAAAATAGCGCAAGGTGTCGATCCTGCAGTAGCAAATAATAATGTTTCTCCTTTTAATAGCCAGTTAATTAGTTTATTTAATCCTCAATCAGGATATGCAACCTATATTATTCCAGCCGCTTTTATTTTGATCTTAAATCAGACATTATTTATCGGTAGTATTTTATGCCGTCTATTTAGTAAAAATTCTGATTTTGAAATAGCTTTTGTTAATAAACAAAATCACACGGTTTCATCGGCATTATTACTGCTTTCTGGTAAATTATTGACTTATTTAGTACTTTATTTAATCTATTTTATTATTTATACCGTATTTGCTAACTATTGGTATGACTTACCGCGCCTAAGTCATCTATCTGTTTCCTTACTATTTATTCTTCCTTTTATTTTGTCCACTTCGTTATTAGGTAAAATTGTTTCACATTTTGTCCATACGGTAAGTGATGTGTTTTGCTTAATTATACCGTCAAGTATGATTATCTTTTTTGTTACAGGATTATCTTGGCCAAAAGAATTGATGCCTCCTTTGTTCCATTTTATTGGCTATATATTTCCAGCTGTACCAGCTATAGTTGGGTCAGTAAAAATAAATCAAATGGGAGCATGTTTTTCCGAATTTAGTCAGCAATATTGGCATTTGTGGATATTAACCATTGTCTATTTTTGTATCGCATTTATTTTAGAAAAACGTTATGTTCAAAAGATAATGTCGACGAATGCTAGGAGAGAAAATTAAATTAGCAATAGTTCATTTATTATAAATAATCAAGTAAAAAATTGATTGATACAACAACGTCAGCAATGGCACTAATTTGCAGCTGTATTAATATGTTTGAATTTCTTTTTTAGCTTTATGATAAAGCTCATTTGTTATATATAAAAATATGTCAGTTTCATAAATTTAGATATAGAATTTTGGTTTTCTCCTTGAAGGTTAGAGTGTATAGCTATATCATAATTGACCGACTAAGCTCTTAGTTAGCTAGACCCCAGAAAATAGAAAACAAAATAAATGAGTCCTCATGTTAATTAATGCTAAAAATATTCTCGAAAAATTAAATCCACATAATAAAGTAAATTACGATTCTGTTTTAAAAGAAGTGATTAATAATTGGCAATCAGAATCAATTCGACCAAAGTTATTAATTCATAGTTGTTGTGCACCTTGTAGTACCTATGTTTTAGAGTATTTAGCACAATATGCGGATATTACAATTTATTTTGCTAATTCTAATATTCATCCCAGAGTTGAATATGAGCATCGTAGTATGGTGCAACAGAAATTTATTGCTGACTTTAATCAAAAAACAGGTAATAACGTTCAATTCTTAGAAGCACCTTATCAGCCAGCAGAATTTATTAAACAAGTTGGTCATTTACGTGATGCGCCAGAAGGAGGAGAGCGTTGCCATATTTGTTACAAAATGCGATTAGATCTGGCCGCAATTAAAGCACAAGAATTGGGTTTTGACTATTTTGCAAGCGCTTTAACACTAAGCCCTAAAAAGAATAGCCAAAAAATAAACGAACTGGGGTTTGAAATTCAAGAGATCTTTTCGGTCAATTATCTGCCTTCTGATTTCAAAAAGAATAACGGTTATAAACGCTCTATTGAATTATGCAAGGAGTATGATGTGTATCGTCAATGTTACTGCGGTTGTATTTTTGCTGCCAAAGCACAAGGTGTTGATTTGAAAAATGTGATTGCGATAGCTAAGCAAGGATTAGAGAAGGGTTTGTAACTATTAGGGACATTTAATTATAGACCATACTCAAACGTATAGTTACCTGAAACTTTTTGACACTGTTATTATCTGCGGAAAGATATTTTTTAAACAGAACTATTAAAAAATTTAAACATTTAGCTATAATTGTCATTTATAAAAATAAAATTAATTTTTTAATAGTTAGCTATATTCTTGCTAAATGTGAGTTTATTATGTCAAAACTATATAAGTTAGGATTGGATGTTGGTTCTACAACAGCTAAATGTGTGTTACTTGATGAGCATGATAACTTTGTGTATGCCAATTATGTTCGCCATAATGCCCATGTTATAGCAACTGTGTTGCGATTATTAGATGAGATAGTACAAAAACTTGGCAATAATATTATCTTGTCGGTGAAAGTGACTGGTTCGGCAGGAATGGGGATTTCGGAAAAAGCAGAGATTGCTTTTATTCAAGAAGTGGTAGCTGCTTCAGAAGTTGTGCAACGAAAATATTCCGAAGTAAGAACATTGATTGATATAGGGGGAGAAGATAGTAAGATGATCTTCTTCTTCCCAGATCGTCCACCAGATATTCGTATGAATGGCAGTTGTGCTGGTGGAACTGGAGCGTTTATCGATCAGATGGCAACGTTACTTAATACTCCAGTTCAACAATTCGATCTTCTCGCCCAAAATCACAACCAAATTTACCCAATCGCTTCTCGTTGTGGTGTTTTTGCTAAAACCGATGTCCAAAATCTGATTAGTCGTAACGTTTCAAAAGAAAATATCGCATATTCTGTTTTGCATGCCGTTTGTATTCAGTTAGTTAACACCTTAGCGCGTGGTTATGACGTTGTACCAAAAGTGATGTTAATTGGTGGACCATTTTCATTTATTCCAACACTTGGTAAAGCGGCTTTAGAGACTTTAAAGCTAACTGAAGATCAAATTGTAAAAACTGAACATCCCACCTTATTGTCGGCTTGGGGAGCTGCAATTCATCTTTTGGATCGTACTGAGCTTTCAATTACTGATTTTATTGCAAAATTAAATGCCTCAACAAAAATAACCACTAATCAGTCTTTTAGATTAAATCCATTATTTAATAAATTATTGCCTTTTGATGATTGGAAAAAACAAAGAAAATATATTGAAATTCCTAAAATTAAGCTAGCTGATTATCAAAAACAAAACGCTTTTTTAGGTATTGATAGTGGATCTACAACTACAAAAATTACTTTAATTGGTGAAGATGATGAGTTGCTTTTTACCTATTATGCACCAAATAATGGTCACTCTATTGGTGCTTTAAGCAAAGGTTTAACACAATTAAAGCAAGAAATTGCATCATCAAGTAAAAACATTGTTATTGCTCGAACAGGTGTTACAGGTTATGGCGAAGAGCTATATTATGGGATTGATTGGGATTTATTACACATTACGAATTCAGTTTGATAAACAACTGTTTAAATATTTGTCTACTCGCAATAAACAACTCGCCAATACACTTATTGAGTTAGATAATGCACTGTTAACCCTTCATTTAATTAAGTCCAATCAGTTAACAAAACGGACTATCATTGAACGCCAACAAGGTACGTTAAGGTTATTTAGAAAACAAATAACATTACTGATTATACAAATTATATTATTAATAGGAGCATGGTTTAGTGGCATTCTTCAATCTTGGTAATTCAGTTAAAGTAAAATTGGTCCATATTTAACAGTGGACAAGCAATAAGGAGAAAGGAATATGCCTAATTATCAAAATGATACCTTATTACTATTTGCTGGCGTTGGTATTTTACTTGTTATTGCCTCTATTATAGGTTGGTTATTAAAACGGCATCTTAGTAGTCCAAATAGTGTAATTGATAATCTTATTACTCGCATTAATGCATGGTGGGTAATGGTGGCAGTTATAGGTATTGCATTCTTGATAGGAAAATTTGCGATAGTTTTTCTGTTTTTTATAGCATCGGGTATTGCATTACGAGAGTTTTTAATTTTAACGCCAGTTAGTCGTTATGATTCTTATGCATTGATATTTGCCTATTTCATTGCTTTACCTTTGCAATATATTTTAGTTGCTATATCGTGGTATGGATTATTTAGTATTTTTATCCCTGTTTATGGCTTTTTATTATTAGCCATTTTGGCGGCAATAACCGGTTCAACTTATGATTTTTTGGAGAGAACGGCTGAAGTACAATGGGGATTAATGATTACAGTATATAATATTTCTTGTGTACCAGCATTATTAATATTACCAATTGATAATTATCAGGATCGCAATCTTCTTTTGATTGCTTTTTTAGTATTGGTTGTAGAGCTTTCAGATGTGTTGCAATATGTGTTTGGAAAATTATTCGGTAAACATAAAATTAGTCCAAATTTATCGCCATCTAAAACGGTTGAAGGATTTATTGGAGGAACCTTATCAGCAAGTTTAATTGGTGCGTGCCTATTTTGGATCACACCTTTTAGTTTTATCCAAGCAGGTTTTATTTCACTCATGCTTACATTATTGGGTTTTTTGGGTGGTTTGGTTATGTCTGCCATCAAACGAGATAGAGGTATAAAAGATTGGGGAAATTTAATTAGTGGTCATGGTGGTGTGCTCGATCGTTTAGATTCTGTTTGTTTTGCCGCACCGATCTTTTTTCATCTTGTACGTTATTTTTGGGTCTAACTTTAATATTAACTTTAAATAAGCAAACTAGTTTATCTAAATTATACAAATTCACATGCAAAAAAAGAGCAAAATCGTTTAATTTATGATATAAATACAGTTATAGTTTTAACTTTAAAATATAAATAAGGACTTTATTATGTTAAAAGAGCAAATGGTAGTAAAAAATTCAACGGGCTTGCATGCTCGCCCTGTAACAACTCTAGTTAAATTAGCTGGTCGTTATAAATCATCAATTGAGCTTGTTTATAATGATAAAGCAATTAAATTAAAAAGTATGATGGGTTTACTAGGTGCTGGTGTTAAAGGTGGTTCAACTGTTGAAATCATCTGTGATGGTGAAGATGAACAAGCAGCAATGGACGAAATCCGTGAACTATTTGCAACTGGTTTTGGTGAGTAATTACAACATTAGCTAGCTAATAATTATTTTTTTATTTGATTCCGTCGACTTAAGTCGACGGAGTTGTTTTTTGAAAGGCGTAACTAGATACTTTTAAGTAGACCTAATTTAAAAAGATTAAGTTAATTTTTGATTATTGAATTCAATTCGCTATGATCAATTGAAGGCAACGTTTTGGTAAAACCTTTAGTTAGATAAATTAAATAAATAACCCCAATTGCTAACCAAGCTAAACCAACAATCATCGCTGTTGCATCAAGACTTGTCCACAACCACAATGAAAGCAAAACGCCAATTGCAGGTAACAGTCCATACTTAAATAGCATCGATGCTGTTTTTGCATTATTACCACCAAGGTAGCTTTTAATCACACATAAATTGACAAAAGTAAAAGCTACTAATGCGCCAAAGCTTATCATTGAAACCACTAAACTAAGGTCTAATACTAATGATAGCAATGAAAAGCAAGCAACAAAGATAATTGATAAATAAGGCGTTCTAAAGCGTGGGTGAATTTTATAAAAAATCTGTTTAGGTAGCACCCCTTCACGTCCCATTGCATAGAAAATCCGTGACACGCTAGTTTGCGCAGTCATTGCTGATGCAAAAACTCCAGTTATATAAGCTGTTTGGAAGAAGTTATACATAAATTCCCCCCCCAATTTACTAATATCACCAACTCGACGAACTACGTCTAGACTTGCTGTATCTTTATTATCTACAAAATCTGTCCACTGAGGATAGGCTAAGTGTGCACAATATGAAACAACTAAGAAGATACAACCAGCAATTAATACGGTAAAGATAATGGCTTTAGGTAATGATTTTCGTGCATCATTAGACTCTTCGGCTAGGGTTGCTATTGCATCAAATCCTAAAAAAGCTAAACACAATATTGCTGCACCAGATAGTAATCCACTAAAATCATCAGTATTAACTAATAATGGTTTTAGCATTGTTTCCGATGTCAAATCAACATTAGTCACTGTCAAAATGATAAATAATATGATGAAAAAAACTTGCAATACATTCAAGGTAACGTTTACACAATTAATTAGTTTAATTCCAAGATAGTTTAATACACTGACCCCCAAAAGAGATGCCAATACAAAAACGTAGGCTGGAATAAAACAGAATCGGTCGTGAAGATAAATACCTAAAACCAAATAATTTAATATTGGCAAAAATAGGTAATCAAGGATTTGTGCCCAACCCACCAAAAATCCAGCTTTTCCACCAAAAGTACGTTGTACATAAGAATAAGCAGAACCAGCAATAGGTAGCTTATTTGCCATACGACAATAGCTTAATGCAGTGAAAAAAATCATGGCAAGGGTGATGATATAGGCTATAGGTAAGTGTCCATTACTGGCAACAGTGACTTCCCCATAAGTGGTAAAGATCCCTAAAGGAACCATATAAGCTAAACCAAATGCAATTAATGCAGGTGTGGTTAAAACTCGTTTCATTTTTATTGCGGACATGACTTACTTTGCTCCTCTGTCCCAAAAAACAATAAAAAACTACTAAGTATAGTTTTGCCTTTTTACCCGCTTAAAGCGGCAGGGAATTCTGCCATATTATAATAATTATGCAAGCTAATTTTTTGTAAAAATATTAAAGCGGGCAAATTATAAACTTTAAAGTATATTAGCTGCTAATTAAGACCTATTTAATTTAAACTGGTTAGTTAAAACTTTGAATTTCTATTTTTACATTTGAGTAGCAACAGAAATACTAATTTAACAAATCAGTTTATAAAATAAGTGTAGATTATTGTATTGATCTTTAGTGGAATTAGGAGGTATGGTCAGGAGCCATATGGTATGTGATTGATATGTTTATCGGAGCATTGATTATTGCTGCTATCTTACATTTCACAAAAACGACAGCGGTGGAAACAGAAAAATCAAAAGCAATTGAAGTTGATTAAAGCTTGGATAATTATTTATGCTACACCACTAATAATTGTGGTGTAGTAATTTGACATAAAAAATTTAAATTTTAAATTACATCATTTTGATAAACCGTTTTACCGCCAACAATAGTTGTTAACACGTTAACGTTTTGGATATCATTAGCTGGTATGGTAAATGGGTTGCGATCTAAAATAATTAAATCAGCAAATTTACCTTTTTCAATTGAACCAATATATTCATCTTGATTTAATACATATGCAGCATTGATAGTAGCACTACGCAATACTTCAGTAATGGTTAAATTACGATCGCTGTCTAATCGTGGATGATCAGCATCAATTTGTCGAGTCATAGCAATTTGGAAATCATACCATTCGTTTAAAGGATCAATTGGCCAATCGCTACCAAATGCACAGTTTACACCAGCATCAATGTATTGCCCGTGCGCTTCTAATCCATTATAACGTTCTGGACCAAATAGAGTTTGATACTGCTCAACCATTGCTGAACTACAACCAGCCCACTGGAAAGAAAATACTACGCAAGCATTTAATTGTTTATATCTAGCAAACTGGTGTGTTGCGCTTAGTTCGTTATGTGCAGTGCTTGGACGGATATCTGCATCAGGTAAGGCTTTTCGCATTTTTTCAATAGCGTCAAGTACTACTTCAATTGCCCCTTCACCAACAGTATGCATATGTGGATGAAAACCTGCTTTTGCGGATTCAAGTATTAATGCATCTAACATTTCAGTGGAATAATAAAGATCACCGTAACGATCTTTTTCGTTTTCTAACTGATATGGTTTAAGTAATCGTGCCGTCATCAAAGGTGCTTGCATTACGCCATCTACAAATAACTTAGTATGTGATATTTTAATGCCTGGTTTAGGTTGCCAGTTTTTATCATCATAACGAGCGGCAAACTGTTTTACTTTCTCAATGACATTTGGAATATCGGCGATTGATGATACATCATCAGGTGGCAATTCCCGAGCTCCGAACAGGCGGATAGAAAGCCCATCTTGTTGCTGTAGTCTTAAAAAGGCATCGGCTTGAGTTTCAGTAATTCGAGCATCCATAACAGCAGTAACGCCTTGTTTATTTAATTCTGCTTGCGATAATTTAGCAATATTAAGTGCTTGTTCATCAGTTAATTTAGAAATACTATCAAAAGCACGCATGGCTGGAGCATCTTCTAATATACCATTTAATTCACCTTCATCAGTACGACCAATTTTACCATCCGATGGTTCCGGAGTGTCTCTATCTAAACCAAATTTTTCTAATGCTATGCTGTTAGCAACCAAAGTATGACAATCATTTGAAAACAAAATAACAGGGCGTTTTGTATTGAGTTTATCAAGATCAAAACGAGTAATATCTGTACCAATTGGCAAGACTTCTTGGCGTAACCAACCACGGACTTGCAACCAATTAGCGTTATGATTGGGATGATCTTTATCTAAATAGTCTTGAATAATAGCTAAAGTCTCATTAATAGTTAAACTTTGGTAATTTAAATTACATGATGATAATTGCATGCCACCCCAAAAGGTGTGTAAATGTGAGTCAATAATGCCTGGCATCATTGTCTTGCCTTGCAAATCATAAATTATTGTATGATTATCAACATAGTGACTGTTATTTATTTCTTGCGTGGAGCCTGTTGCAATAATATAGCCATTTTCAATTGCGATAGCGTCACACACGCTGTCTTGCTTATCTGCGGTGTAAATATAGCCATTAATATAAATAACATCAGCTTTAGCCATTATGTAGAATTCCTTAAATAAAGATCGAAATGAAAGGCTCACGATAACAGATTTATAAAAAATTTGTCAAACGCAATAATTTTCTTTATTGTGTGAGCAGATTATGCTACAAATAGCTATTTAGTTACAGCGTCACAAGGTGAACGGATGAAATATCAACAGTTAGAAAACCTTGAATGCGGTTGGAAATGGAATTACCTAGTTAAAAGGCACTTAGAAGGCGAGTTAATTACACGCTATATTGAAAAAAGTGCTGCGCAACATGCGGTCAATGAGTTATTGTTGTTGGAACATAACCCAACTGGTGTTGTTGATTGGATAAAACAGCATTTAAATCCTGACTTAGATAATCGCCTGAAGCAAACTATTCGGGCAAGGCGAAAGCGTCATTTTAATGCAGAACAACAAAATACTCGAAAAAAATCCATTGATTTGGAATTTTTAGTTTGGCAACGATTGGCTAATTTAGCTAAACGCCGTGGATGCACGTTGTCACAAACCATTACTCAACTAATTGAAGATGCAGAGCAGAAAGAACAATATGCAACGAAAGTATCAACAATTAAAGATGATTTACTGTCACTCCTAGATGTAAATATTGATAGTAAATAATACAAACAACAGAATAGAAAGGTTTAATTATGGGAAAATCCCTTGTTATTGTGGAATCACCAGCCAAAGCAAAAACGATCAATAAATATCTTGGCAAAGATTTCGTGGTTAAATCAAGTGTAGGTCATATTCGCGATCTACCTGTAAGTGGTAGCAGCCAACGAGCTGAAAAATCAATAAAAGACAAAAAAGATAAAGTTGAGAAAAAAGTTAAACGTTCAGAAAAACAAGTATTGGTTGATCGCATGAGCGTCGATCCATATAACGGTTGGAAAGCGCATTACGAAATTCTACCAGGTAAAGAAAGAGTAGTATCTGAACTGAAAAAACTGGCTAAAGATGCTGACATGATCTATCTTGCAACCGATTTGGATAGAGAAGGAGAAGCCATTGCATGGCATCTTAAAGACGTGATAGGTGGTGAAGATAGCAAATATCGTCGTGTTGTTTTTAACGAAATTACCAAAACGGCGATCAAAAATGCTTTTAATGAACCATCGATGCTTGATATGGATCGGGTTAACGCCCAGCAAGCACGTCGATTTATGGATCGGGTAGTTGGCTTTATGCTATCGCCATTACTTTGGAAAAAGGTTGCTAGGGGCTTATCAGCTGGACGTGTACAATCTGTTGCTGTACGCCTTGTTGTTGAGCGTGAACGCGAAATTCATGCTTTCATTCCTGAAGAATACTGGGATCTGTTTGCTGATTTGAGCACGGCTAAAAATGAGCCATTAAGTTTACAAGTTACTCATTATAAAAACGATGCATTCGAACCTAAAGATAAAGTTGCCATTGATATTGCGCTAGCTGAACTTAATAAAAACCAATATCAAGTAACTAATATTGAACAAAAGCCAACTAAAAGTAATCCAACAGCACCTTTTATTACCTCAACTTTACAGCAAGCAGCAAGTACTCGTCTTGGTTTTGGTGTTAAAAAAACCATGATGTTGGCTCAAAGATTATATGAAGCAGGTTACATTACCTATATGCGTACTGACTCGACCAATTTAAGTCAGGATGCGCTAGCGATGGTACGTGATTATATTGGTAAAAATTTTGGCGATAAATATCTACCAAAATCGGCTAATGTATACAGTAGTAAAAAGAACTCGCAAGAAGCGCATGAAGCGATTCGCCCATCAGATGTTACTATCTTAGCTGATAATCTTAGTGATGTTGAAGCTGATGCCGCTAAATTATACCAACTAATTTGGCGCCAATTTGTAGCTTGCCAAATGACATCGGCTGAATATAACTCAACAACAATTACGGTTAATTCAGGTGATTTTACTTTAAAAGCCAAAGGTCGGACATTGCGTTTTGATGGTTGGACTAAAGTGCAGCCACAGCTAGCCAAAAATAATGAAGATAAAATATTACCATCACTATCGATAAACGATAAGCTTGATTTAATTAACTTAAATCCAAATCAACATTTTACCAAACCACCAGCAAGATATAACGAAGCATCTCTTGTTAAAGAGCTTGAAAAACGAGAAATTGGGCGACCATCGACTTATGCAACCATTATTTCGACAATACAAGATCGTGGTTATGTACGTTTAGATAATCGTCGGTTTTATGCTGAAAAAATTGGTGAAATTGTTACCGATAGACTTAGTGAAAACTTTAATGACCTAATGAGTTATGATTTTACAGCACGTATGGAACATGCTCTGGATGAAATTGCTCATAAAAAACAAGAATGGCGTGAAGTGCTGGATCAGTTTTTCAGTGACTTTAGTCAGCATCTTGAGGTTGCTGAACAAGCACCAGATAAAGGCGGAATGCAGCTTAATCCATTAGTGCTAACACCTGAAATTAAATGTCCAAATTGTGGGCGTGAAATGGGTATTAAGACTGCTGGTACTGGTGTATTTTTAGCTTGTTCAGGCTATGCGTTGCCACCTAAAGAGCGTTGTAAACAGACCATTAACTTAATTCCTGAGCACGAAACATTAAATATTCTAGAAGAAGCTGAAACAGCAGAAACTGATGCTTTAAGAGCCCGTAAACGCTGTCCAAAATGTCACACGGCTATGGATAGTTATCTACTTGATAATGAAAGAAAACTACATATCTGTGGCAATAACCCGATTTGTGATGGTTTTATTGTCGAAAAAGGTAACTTTAAGGTTAAAAGTTATGAAGGGCCAATTATTGAATGCGAAAAATGTGGTTCAGAAATGCATTTAAAATCAGGGCGATTTGGCCTATATATGGGCTGTACTAATCCTGATTGTAAAAATACGCGTAAGATCTTAAAAAATGGTGATGTTGCACCACCAAAAGAAGACCCAGTTGATCTACCTGAACTAAAATGCACCAAGTCAGATGCACATTTTGTATTACGTGACGGTGCTGCGGGTATCTTTTTGGCGGCGCATAATTTTCCAAAATCAAGAGAAACACGCGCACCTTTGATAGAAGAGTTACAACGTTTTAAAGAGCGCTTACCCGAAAAATTCATTTATTTGACCGAAGCACCAAATAAAGATCCTAATGGTAATCCATCAATTGTTCGTTTTAGCCGTAAAAATAAACAACAATATGTTACTTCTGAAGTTAATGGAAAATCGACAGGTTGGGTGATGCAATATGTGGATGGCAAATGGATCAATAGTAAAAAATAGGTAAGCACGTCTGAATTTTGTGAAAAACTTTCAGGAAAGTATACGTTTTAGTATAAAATAATTATTGTTTTGTGCTAGGCTGTGAAATGACTTACCTTAGCAATTCTTCCTTTTGTAATGTTATTAAAAAGGAAGAAAGGCATACAGTTAAAGGAGCGTTTTAGTGTTATGAAATTGCAACAATTACGCTATATTGTTGAGGTCGCAAATAACGACCTCAATGTATCGCTAACATCCGAAAAACTGTATACCTCTCAACCCGGTATAAGCAAACAAATAAAATTATTAGAAGACGAGCTCGGCGTTCAGATATTTACTCGAGTGGGTAAACACCTTTCTCAAATCACACCGGTTGGTGAAAAAATCATTGCTCTTGCCCGAGAGATCCTCAATAAGTCCAATGATATTAAGATTATCGCCAAAGAGTTTAGTCAACCAAATCAAGGCTCATTAACAATTACCACTACCTATACTCAAGCTCGTTATACATTGCCAGTTGTGATTCAACAGTTTATGCAGCAATATCCAAAGATTACATTGCATATGGAGCAAGGATCATCTCCTCAATGTATTTTACAAACTCAAGCAGGTCAGGCTGAATTTGCTATTGTGACCGATATCTCACAGCTTAGCGATGATATGATTGCCTTACCTTGCTATCACTGGAATCAAGCTGTGATAGTGATGAAAGATCATCCGCTTGCCAAAAGTAAATTAATTTCGATTGAAGAGCTTTCAAAATATCCGTTAGTTAGCTATGATTTTTCTAATGATGGTTCAGATTTAAATCAAGCTTTCTTGCGTGCTAACCAATCACCTAATATTGTTTTTAGCACAACGGATGCTGAGTTAATTAAAACTTATGTTAAATTAGGTGTTGGCGTTGGTATTGTGGCAAAAATGGCGGTGATCAATACTTCAGATGACGATTTAGTTGTACTTAATGCTGGACATATTTTTCCTTACAGCACGACCTATATTGTTTTTCCTCGCTCATTATATTTACGCAGTTATATGTATGATTTTATCAGTCAGTTTTCGGCTCATTTGAATCGACAAGCTGTAGAAAAACTTATGTTATGTGAAAAAAATTCCGAAGTATTAACGATGTTTAACGGGGTAAAATTACCAGTTTACTAATTTATTCTATCTTTTTTATGAGAATAAAAAAATTGAAACAAAGTGCGATATAACTCGCACTTTGGATGGATTATAACTATTTATGTCTTGCTTTTAAAATACCAATGACATCTTGTAAAGACAGATTCTGGTCTTGGAGTAAAACTAATAAATGATAAATTAAATCGGCAGATTCATTTTTTAGTTCCTCTCTGTCATGAACTGTTGCAGCAAGGGCTGTTTCAACGCCTTCTTCTCCCACTTTTTGGGCTATGCGCTTAGTGCCGTCATGATACAGTTTTGCGGTATATGATGATTTAGGATCGGCATTTTTACGCCCTGCAATTATCTGTTCTAATTCAAATAAAAATCCCCATTGGGTTTTAGTCGAAGCAAAACAACTTGTTGAGCCGGTATGGCAAGTTGGGCCAACTGGATCAACTAAAATCAATAATGTATCATTATCACAATCAGTTGAAATACTCACAACATTAAGAAAATAGCCAGAAGTTTCACCCTTTGTCCAAAGGCGCTGTTTGGTTCGTGAATAAAAAGTGACTTTGCCGCTATTTTGTGTTTGTGCTAACGCTTCTTGATTCATATAGCCAAGCATTAACACATCGCCCGAAACATAATGCTGAATAATGACTGGCATTAAATTATTCACTTTTTGCCAATCCAGTTGTTGTAAATCTAATTGGGTATTGCAATTTTGCGTTAACATAATCGAATATTTACTCCATGTTGTGCCAAATATTGTTTAAGTTCACCAATATTAATAATCTGTTTATGAAAAACTGAAGCAGCTAATGCTCCATCAACTTGTGCTTCATTAAATGCCTGTAGAAAATGCTCAATAGTACCAGCACCGCCTGAAGCAATTAGTGGCACGTTGCATACTTCTCGAACGGCGTTTAGTTGAATAATATCATATCCATTACGAACGCCGTCTTGGTTCATCATATTAAGCACAATTTCACCTGCACCACGTTTTTGTACCTCCTGTACCCAGTCGAGAGTGTTCCATTTTGTGGCAACGGTACGTTTTTCGTCACCAGTAAATTGATAAACATGATAATTGTTTGACTGTTTGTCATACCAGCTATCAATGCCAACTACAATGCACTGTACTCCGTAACGATCTGCAAGTCGTGTAATTAAACTAGGATCAGCAAGGGCAGGGGAATTAATCGAAATTTTATCAGCTCCAAAGGTTAATATTTGACCTGCATCTTCAACCGTTTTAATACCACCAGCAACACAAAAAGGGATATCAATCACTTCGGCAATTTTTGCAATCCAACTTTTATCGACAACACGACCATCTGACGAAGCGGTGATATCATAAAAAACGAGCTCATCTGCGCCTTCTTCTGCATATTTTTTTGCTAAGGGGACTATGTCTCCAATAATTTCATGATTACGAAATTGTACACCTTTAACCACTTGTCCATCGCGAACATCTAAACAGGGAATTATTCTTTTGGCCAACATGAAATTGCCTCCTGAACTGTAAATTTTTCTTCAAGTAAAGCACGGCCAACAATGACACCTTTAACACCCCTGTCTTTCAGTGCTTTGACATCACTCAATTGACCAATTCCGCCAGACGCTTGAAAAGCAATCTCTGGGTATTTACGACTAATTTCCTGATACAACTTAACGTTTGAGCCACTGAGTGTGCCATCTTTGGAAATATCTGTACACAATACATGCCTTAAGCCATAAGGAAGGTAATCATCAATCACTTGTTCTAGTGTCTGACAGGAATCTTCTTGCCACCCATGAATAGCGACATATTTATTTCCTTGGTTGTCAATGCGGACATCAAGAGCCAATACTAGCCTTTCTGCACCATATTTTGAAAACCACTGTTTGACCAATTCGGGTTGCTTAATAGCTGTCGAACCAATTACTATGCGAGCAGCGCCGGCAGATAGCAATGATTGTATATCTTTTTCAGTACGAATTCCTCCACCAACTTGAACTGGTATTTGCACACCATTAATCAGAGTTTGTATTAGCAAAATTTGGCGTTTTTTTGGATCTTTCGCACCTGTTAAATCAACAAGATGTAACAGTTTAGCACCTTGTTTTTCATAATCCTGTAAGCGTAAAAGTGGATCGTTGCCATAATCACGTTTTTGCTTATAATCACCTTGATGTAATCGCACAACGGAACCATCGATTAAATCAAGTGCAGGAATGATTATTGGAAAAGCTGTCATAGTTACATCTCCAAAAAGTTTTTTAGCAATTTTGCACCGGCTAAGCCAGAACGCTCGGGATGAAATTGCACGCCGTAAAAGTTTTCTTTTTGTACGGCTGCGGTAAAGCTTTCGCCGTAATTGGTTTCTGCTATTGTTGCTGAGCATAATGGCATCGCGTATCCATGTACAAAGTAAAAATAAGCATCATCAGGAATATCTCGAAATAGATGATGACCGGCTTTAGGTGAAACCTGATTCCACCCCATATGTGGTAAAGGTAAACCACAATTAGGAATTTCTCTAACTTTTTCGTGAATAATTCCCAATGTGTTAACATGTCCTTCGGTACTATAATCGGCTAAAAGTTGCATACCAAGGCAGATCCCTAATACAGGTTGAGTACAGACTTTGATAAGTTCAACTAAATGACGCTCTTTTAATTTTTCCATTGCTGAACTTGCGGATCCTACTCCAGGTAAAAACAACTTATCTGAGCTGAGCACGATATCAGGGTCAAGGCTAATTATTGGATCATAACCTAATCGTTGCACGGCATATTTGACCGAAGATAGATTAGCACAGCCAGTATCGAGGATGACAATCTTCATTTATAGCACTCCTTTTGAGCTTGGTAATCGGTCACTTTCAATTTTGATGGCTTGTTTTAATGTTCTAGCAAAAGCTTTAAATAAACTTTCTACTTTATGATGATCATTATCGCCTTCTGTTTCAATATGCAATGTAATAGCCATAGCATAACTTATTGAGTAAAAGAAATGTTCTACCATTTGCGTGCTCATATCGCCAACTTTAGGGTGAGTAAACTCTGCTTTAAATTTTAGATAAGGGCGTCCTGAAATATCTATTGCACATCTGGCCAAACACTCGTCCATAGGGATAACAGAGGCATAACGGGTAATACCACGTTTATCACCGAGTGCTATTTTTAGAGCCTCTCCTAAAGCTAGTCCAGTATCTTCTATGGTATGATGATCATCAATATGTAAATCACCATCAACTTGGATATTGAGTTTAATTCCACCATGAGTCGCAATTTGATCGAGCATATGATCAAAAAAACCAATTCCAGTATTAATTTGACTGCCACCTTGGCGATCAAGCCACACTTCAACAAGTATTTTAGTTTCTTTGGTATTGCGTTCAACTTTTGCATAACGATCTTTAGTGGTTAATCGTTGGGCGATTTCGTCCCAATTTAAATTTTCAGGATGATATCGTAATCCTTGGATTTGCATGTTTTCAGCCAATTGAATATCTGTGACCCTGTCACCAATAACATAACTGTTTTGTTTATCTAATTTACCACTAGTAAGATATGGCAAAACTAATTGGATTTTCGGCTTACGACACTCACAATTATCTTCTGGAAAGTGTGGGCAAATTAAGACATCCTCAAAATTAACACCTTGCGATTTAAAAATCTGCATCATCAAATTGTGTGGACCATCAAAATCAGCCTGTGGATAGCTACTAGTCCCGAGCCCATCTTGATTGGTGACCATCACTAAATGGTATCCCGCAGTTTGTAGCTTGAGTAGGGCAGGGATCACATTAGGTTCAAAAGCCAATTTTTTAAACTGATCAACCTGAAAATCAACCGGAGGTTCAGTAATTAGTGTGCCATCTCGATCAATAAATAAGTACTTTTGTAACATTTTTACTCCTATTTAATTGTTTTGAGCGCAGAAATGACTGCCTCGCAATCGGCTTGGGTACCAATGGTAATACGAATAATATTTTGTTGCCCAATAGATCTACTTTGATCTCGTAAAATAATCCCTTGGCGCCATAAAATATTAAATACATCTTTATCATGTTGAAATTTAACACACAAATAGTTGGAATAACTTGGATAAACTTTTTCGACAATTGGGCATTGTCGAAGTAAATTGGCAAATTTTTCCTTTTGATTATTTAAATTTACCACATGTAGCTTCATGGTATTCACACCATCTATACTCAATGCTTGAGCTGCAATATCAGCAACAGGGGTTGCTAGAGGGTATGGTGCAATAACCTTCTGTAAGGCTTCGATCACAGGTTCATTAGCAATGGTGAAACCGCAACGTAATCCAGCCAAAGCAAAGGCTTTGGATAATGTTCGTAAAATCACCAAGTGAGGATAGTCATTAAGCCAACTAACAACACTAGATTCAGGCGAAAACTCAATATAAGCCTCGTCAATAATGACCAAAGCACGATCTTTGGCAATATTAAGTAAAGCTTTGATATCATCAGAATCGATTAAATTACCGGTCGGATTATTTGGTGAACAGACATAAATTAGTTTTACAGTATCAATATTTTGTTTTATACCCTCAAGATCAAGCTGCCAATCAGAAGTGGTTGGCACAGTTTTGGTTTTAATACCTAATGTCTCAGCACTTACTTGGTACATACCATAAGTTGGTGGACAGTACAAAATGCTGTCTTTTTCAGGCTCACAAAATGCACGCATTAAAAGCTCAATGGCCTCATCAGCTCCTCGGCTAACGAGTACTTGTTCAGTTTTAACCCCTGCATATTGTGCATAACGCTGAATTACTTTTTCAGGCTGTGGTTCTGGATAACGGTTTAAGGTTTGATCGGTCAAGTCAAAATGTGGAGCAACGGGATACTCGTTTGCATTTAGCCACACATCGCCTTGACCACCAATTCGCCGAGCAGATTGATAAGGTGTTAATTGCTGAACATTTTTTCGAACTAATTTATTGATATCCATTTTAGCCACCTACTTTTGATTTGTTGAATTTAATACTGATAGACGAAGACTAACTGCTTGTTTATGAGCGGTTAGTTGTTCAGCCTCTGCCATAAGCTCAACGGCATTACCTATTGCTTTTAATCCTTCTGGTGTTAATTTTTGCACCGTCATACGTTTTTGAAAATCAGCAAGCCCAAGACTAGAATATGTGGCTGTATAACCATAAGTTGGTAATACATGATTGGTTCCTGATGCATAATCACCTGCTGACTCCGGTGACCAATCACCCAAGAAGATCGAGCCAGCACTAGTAATTTGTTCAACTAATTCATCCGCATTCGCAGTTTGAATAATTAAGTGTTCGGGACCATAGCGATTGCTAATAGCAACACATTCATCCAAATCTTTAGTTACAATAAGGCGACTTTCTTGTAATGCTTTTTTAGCGATATTTTGGCGCGATAGTTGCGTAAGTTGTTTATCGACTTCAATCGATACTGCTTGTGCTATTTTTTCATCAGGTGTTAACAAAATAACTTGTGAATCAGGACCATGTTCAGCTTGTGACAAAAGATCGGCAGCAATGAAAGCAGGATTTGCTGAACTATCTGCAATCACTAGTACTTCAGACGGACCAGCTGGCATATCTATGGCTGCGCCATCAAGTCGCTGACTGACTTGTCGTTTGGCTTCGGTAACGTAGGCATTTCCTGGACCAAAAATCTTATCGACTTTAGGAACCGATTTGGTGCCAAGCGCCATTGCGCCAATGGCTTGTGCACCGCCTAATTGATAAACCTCGCTAACACCACATAATTGTGCCGCATATAAAATTTCGTCAGCAATGGGCGGTGGTGAACATAAAATAACTTGACGACAACCCGCAATTTTAGCAGGTGTTGCAAGCATTAACACAGTAGATAATAAAGGGGCAGAACCACCCGGAATATAAAGTCCCACTGAATGAATAGGGCGCGTTACTAACTGACATTTTACGCCCGGCATTGTTTCGACCATAATGGATTGATAGGCTTGTGCTTGGTGGAATTTTTCAATGTTGGCAACCGCTAATTGCATGGCTTGTTTTAATTCAGGATTAACACGATTTGCGGCGGTTTTTATTTCTTCTTGTGTAAGCTTTATTTGCTCAATTTGAATTTTATCAAATTTGTTACTTAATGCTTTTAGAGCCTCATCGCCGTGCTGTTTTACTTGTACCAAAATATCTGCTACTGCTTTGCTAATCGAATCCGAAGCATTAATTGCTGGGCGAGTAAGTAGTTTCCTGCGTTGATCGTCAGTACATTGTTGCCAATAAGAGAGTTTCATATTATTACTCCATCATTTTTTCAATTGGTAATACAAGAATTGAACTTGCGCCTAATGTTTTTAATTTTTCCATGGTTTCCCAAAAAAGAGATTCACTACTCACCATATGTAACGCAACACGATTTTGCTCGCCTGTTAACGGTAAAATGGTTGGGTTTTCGGCACCCGGCAATAGCGCAACAATATCATCTAACACCTCAGTAGGGGCGTGGAGCATAATATATTTGGATTCACGAGCTTGAATAACGCCTTGAATGCGTGTCATGATTTTATCGATTAACGCCTGTTTTATTGGCGACATTTCACCTTGACGTTGAATTAAGCAGGCTTTTGATTTATAAATAACTTCGATCTCTTTTAGTCCATTGGCCTCAAGCGTTGCACCACTCGAAACCAAATCACAAATTACATCGGCAAGCCCAGCCCGAGGGGCAACTTCGACCGAACCATTAAGCAAACATGTTTTAAAGTTAACATTATATTGAGCAAGATAACGGCGGAGCAGGTGAGGGTAAGTGGTGGCAATACGCAAATCATTTAAACATTCTGGTCCTGTATACTCAAAATCACGAGGTGCTGCGATCGACAATCGACAGCCACCAAAATCTAAACTACGCAATTTTTTAAATTGTGGATCTTCGCCTTCGGCCTGCCTATCTAATACTTCCTCTTCTAAAACATTTTCGCCGACAATCCCAATATCGACAACGCCATCAATAACCAGTCCGGGGATATCGTCGTCACGAACACGCAAGATATCAATGGGCATATTTTCAGCAAAAGCAATCAAACGCTGTTCCTGAAGATTAATTTTAATACCACATTGGGCAAGTAACTTTTTTGATTCGTCACTTAATCGACCTGACTTTTGCATAGCAATGCGTAAACGCGAATTATCCAACATATCTTTCTCCAAAGTTATCTAAAAATTTATAAACTACAAACAAAAAACCCTCGGAAGTTTGATCTTCCGAGGGTTTCTGCTTGCTTTTGCGACATCACCGGAAGACCAAAGTCTTCCAGCACCAATTGCCCGAAGACTATTCAGGAATGATGGTGATGATGATGTGTACTAATAGCATTAGTAATAAAAACGCAAAAACAATTCATAAAAATAAAAACCTTTAACTGAGTTGATAATTAAAGCTACTGAACAAAATATAACAGAATTTACATGCTCGCAACTTTTTTTTGTTTTTTATGTAAAAAATCTTTATACAAAAAATAGTCAACAAGTTTAGGTGTAAATTTTTAAAATAGCGTTATTTAATCACTTTTGACTGATGACTAACTTTATAACGGCAATAGAGCTCAAGTTTGTCTAAAAAATGTGGTAAGTTTTGGTCTGTAAATTCACTTTTTATAAAATAACACCCATCGCCTGTGATTTTATAAAATTCGATGATTTCTTTAAACGACATGACCATGTTTTCGAACGAGGTGAATTGATTTGAATTCATATAAATCGTTATAAACTGAAGCTGATTTGTTTTTTCTTTAATAGTAAATTTTTCAATAATATGATTATCATACAATTCTTGAACTCGCTGTCCAACAGCCTGTCCTGACAAATATACTTTTTCGCCAATTTCTTTCCATGATTGACGACTATTTTTTTAAGTTCATCTAAAATAGCGCGATCTTTTTTATCCATACTTGTTTATCTTTTTCATTTTGAAAGTAGGTAAGTAATAATACTTTCAATTCATTATGTAACAGATAGCGTAATTATCGCATAATTATCAACTCAAACATAATTTAAGGACAAAACAATGAAACAAGGGTTAATAATTATCGACGTACAAAATGACTATTTCCCAACGGGTAAATTTACTTTAAACAATACAGAATTAACTTTACAAAATACCTTAAAACTACAAAAACACTTTAGAGCACAACAATTACCGATCTTTTATATTCAGCATATAAAGTCTGATCCTCATGCGGATTTTTTTGCTAACGGAAGTTTAGGCGCTGAAATTCATCCAAGTTTGTTACCGCTTGGTAACTTGCATGAGTATCTTGTCAAAAAAACATTCCCTAATAGTTTTTATCAAACTGAGCTACAAAAAAAATTACAACAAGAACAGATCCAGCAGATGGTTATTTGTGGAATGATGAGCCATATGTGTGTTGACTCAACAACACGTCACGCATCCGAACTAGGTTATCAACCGATATTAATCCACGATGCTTGTACAACTTGTGATCTCGAATTTGATGGTAAAACGATTCCATCCCAAGTGGTACATAACAACTTTATGTCTGCCTTAACCAATTTTGCATCGGTTGTAAGTTGTGAAATGTTTGTTCAAACCAAACTGGCTATTTTATAAATTATAGCATTGTAATTAAATGATTATGGATAATGGATGCCAAAAAAGCGATAACATATTTATAAACAATCTAAATTGGCTCGATCACAAACCGAGCCTTTTACTCTTCTAACCCACTCAACCCTAAGTAAAGATCAGTCAGAAAAAGTATTTATTTTATTGAGGTTTTTATTCAACTGTTTTGTCAAAAAAACAACTAATATCTCCCCCTCTAATACGCCAAATATTTAGCTAATACACTAAAGCGACCACTTCCTAGCAATGCTAAACTGAGTGCTGTTAGCGCCATAAAGGCAGGATATTCCCAACCGCCACCTGCGTTACTGAATGACCAACCATTCACTGAGTGAATAAATGTAATAACAATCATTTGAATCACTGCCAATAAACTAACAATGCGGGTTAAAATACCTAAAAGCAATAACAAACCGCCGCCAATTTCAAACATAATGGCTAAATAACCAATGAACCAAGGAAAGCCAAGTGATTGAAAATATTGCGCAGTACCTGAAGGAGTAAAGACGAGTAGTTTAGTAAAACCGTGCGCCAAGAACATGACACCCAAGGCAATTCGTAACATGAGTGAAGCTAGATCTGTTTGATATTGTTTCATTTTATTTTTCCTGTAAGTTAATTATTGTGATTGGTTAGCACCATTTGTTTATGATAATGGTTATTATTTTGTAGATAAATAAGCTATTATGTGATTTATTGTCAAAATAAGTGGGACAATTGTTTGGTGTTGGTGAAAGGCAGATGGATAGATCTAATAAATTACTAGAAATGATGGTTTTTGTGGCGGTAGTTGATTGTAATAGGGCGTGTTGATCTTTCATGATTATTTTTTAGACGGCATGATGTGAGTTATAATAATTCAGCCAAAAACAACCCTAACTCGATTCATCATGCCAAGAACAATGCTAACAGATAAACGGTGGGAAAAGCTACTACAAATAATGAAAAATACCGGCCGAGTTTATAATAAATCCGAGCATCGGATGACGTTTGAAGGGATCC
>NZ_LZHK01000069.1:0-8808 GCF_001690415.1 Gilliamella sp. Imp1-1 | reverse complement strand
TGAAAAGCTCGATGAAGTCAATACAGTGATAGCCGATAAAGGTTATGACAGCGAGCCTTTTCGGTGCTTTGTTCGTCAAAAAGGCGGACGAACGGTGATTGCTAAACGTAATTATGGTAAGGATATAGATAAAAGCAGTATGGATAGGTGCCTTTATCGCTATCGTCATTTAGTCGAGAATGCCTTTGCTAGAATCAAGCAATATCGTTCAATATCAACTAGATACGATAAGTTAGAAAGGAATTATGCCAGTATGGTATCACTGGCATTTATGTTAATGTGGCTGCCAATGTATTGTTGAGTAATTTATGTACAGCAAAGATCAACAGCCCCTAATATATCAAAAAATAGCTAATTACCTATCTATTTAAATAAATAATATTTTACTAGTTCCCTAAAGTTCTTCTGGTCGCCATTTCGGTTGAATCCCAATATAATTCTAGTATACTAAGCTAACAAATTTTAATATCGGTAAATTAATCTACTTTTTAATTTATATGTTCTGTTTACTATAATAGAATAACGATAAGGTAGAAAGATATTCCCTAGTTAATAATGGACACTATTTATGTTGGACCCAAATTTACTCCGAAATGAATTGGATCTTGTCGCTAATAAATTAGCACGTCGAGGATTTAAATTAGATATTGATACGATTCGCCACTTAGAAGAAAAACGCAAAGTATTACAAGTTGAAACCGAGAGCTTACAAGCCGAACGTAATGCTCGTTCAAAAGCAATTGGTGAAGCAAAAGCACGAGGCGAAGATATTACAGCTGTCCGTGAAGAAGTCAATAAACTTGGTGAAAAACTCAATAGCGCTAAAACAGAGCTTGATATCCTACTAAGCAAAATTAAAGATATCGCTTCCACTATCCCAAATATTCCTGATGACTCTGTTCCTGATGGAAAAGATGAAAATGACAATGTTGAAATTTCTCGCTTTGGCACACCAAGAAAATTTGATTTCCCAATTCAAGATCATGTTGCATTAGGAGAACGCTTTGGTGATCTTGACTTTGCAGCAGGGGTAAAACTCACTGGTGCACGTTTTGTGGTTATGAAATCACAAATCGCACGCTTACATCGTGCTATTACTCAATTCATGTTAGATTTACACACAGAACAGCATGGTTATGCCGAAATTTATGTACCGTATTTAGTCAATCAAGCAACACTTTTTGGAACAGGACAATTGCCAAAGTTTGCAGGTGACTTATTTCATACTAAACCGCTTGATGAAGAAGCTGAAAGTAGTAATTATGCATTAATTCCAACTGCCGAAGTGCCTGTAACTAATCTTGTGCGCGATGAAATCCTTGATGAAAGTGTATTACCTTTAAAAATGACAGCACACACCCCTTGTTTCCGCTCTGAGGCTGGCTCTTATGGTAAAGACACTCGTGGCTTAATTCGTATGCATCAATTTGATAAAGTAGAATTGGTTCAAATTGTTAAGCCTGAAGAATCGATGAAGGCATTAGAAGAGTTAACTGCTCACGCAGAAAAAGTATTGCAATTACTTGAATTACCATATCGAAAAATTGTGTTATGTACTGGCGATATGGGCTTTGGCTCTTGTAAAACCTATGATCTAGAAGTATGGGTACCAGCTCAAAATACATACCGAGAAATTTCTTCTTGCTCAAATATGTGGGATTTCCAAGCTCGCCGAATGCAAGCTCGTTATCGTAATAAGGCTGATAATAAAACATATTTAGTACATACACTAAATGGTTCTGGTCTAGCTGTTGGACGTACACTTGTTGCTATTATGGAAAACTATCAACAAGCAGATGGTTCAATTAAAGTTCCATCCGTTTTAGTACCTTATATGAATGGTGTTGAGTTTATTAAATAACTCACATTATCTTAGAGAATAGCGCTATCTATTAGCGCTATTTTTTTATTAATAAAGGTGGAAAAAATGATAAAAGGTGTAGCGCTTTCAATACTGGCATCATGTCTATTTGGGTTACTTTATTACTACCCAGTTTTGTTACACTCCTTATCTGTTGTTGATATTTTTTGTTGGCGATTACTAACTTCATTTCCTGCAATAGTTATATTAATCATTGCTGGAAAACAGTGGTCAGTTATAACTGCACTTTTTAGACGAATAAAACAACAACCACTTTTTTTATTAGGGTTATTATTTTCTTCTGTTTTGCTCACAATACAGATGATGATTTTTATTTGGGCACCACTTAACGGACATGGGTTATCAGCATCGCTAGGTTATTTTTTATTGCCACTAGCAATGGTGATTTCTGGGCAAATTTTTTATAAAGAAAAGCTCAGCTTCTTGCAAAAAATAGCTGTTACACTTGCAATATTAGGCGTTGCTATTGAAATTTACATCACTGGTGCTTTCTCATGGGAAACCGCTGTTATTGCTTTGGGGTATCCAATCTACTTTATGACAAGGCGCAAATTGCGAATAGATGGCATTGTGGGCACGTTTTCTGACTTTTTCTTTATCTTCCTAGGGTGCCTTATATATTGTGCCTTAAATTATCGTTTAGACAAAATAATTAGTGATCTTTCTAATTTCCCGATTTACATACCAACCTTGGGGATCATCACGGCTATTGCTTTTGCAATCTATTTTGTTGCAAGTCGTTTACTGCCCATGGGATTATTTGGTTTATTAGGATATGTAGAGCCAGTACTACTAACAGTTATTTCTATACTGTTTTTGCATGAGAAAGTTTCATCAGAACATATTGTATCATATGGATTTATTTGGTTATCTGTTTGCATTCTAGCTTTTGAGGGTGGAATTTTTGTTATACGTGCAATAAAACGAAAAAGATTACAATAGTTACAAAAGAGGCACAATTGAATGCGCCTCTTATCAAACAATCTATCAACTATTTACTAAATGTAACATAATGACCATAGCTTTCTAAAATACTTTGGATCCTATCAAGGGTTTCTCTTGGTGGAGCCTCAACGCCTTCCAACTTATATTTATCACCAATTGTATCCCATTTATAAGCACCTAGTTTATGATAAGCAAGTAATTCTACACGCTCAATATTATCCATCCCCTCAATAAATTTACCAAGCAGATGTGCTGAATTATCATCATCAGTCCACCCAGGAACAACAACATAACGTATCCAAGTTCGCTTATTAATTTTTTGCAAATATTTAGCAAATTCAAGAACTCGTTTATTTGGCACTCCAACTAATTTTTGATGAATTTCATCATTAACTTGCTTTAAATCAAGCATGACCAAATCTGTTACTTCTAAAAGTTCATCAACAACATGGTCGAGCTGCCTTGCATAACCATTAGTATCCAAACAAGTACTAATGCCTTCTTGATGACAAGCTCTAAACCATTGAGTAACAAACTCAGCTTGTAACGTAGCCTCACCGCCCGAAGCTGTCACACCACCACCATTAGGCATAATAAAACTTTTGTAAGAAACAATTTCTTTCATAAGCTCATCAACGGTGACCTCTCGGCCAGCTTTTAAATCCCATGTATCACGATTATGGCAATACAAGCAACGCATTAAGCAACCTTGAAAAAAAACAATAAAACGAATCCCTGGACCATCAACAGTACCAAAGGATTCAAAAGAGTGGATACGGCCTTTAATAGGCGAATTAGTTGTCATAATAATATTTTGTTGTTCCATAGATAATCTCGAATCATTGCTCATATGACTTTTTAATAATTTTAACTCCACTACCGTCAAACTTAAACCAATAGTATTAATCGTCACGAATTATATTTTGATTAATTATACTGGATAAATATCAACAATATTAAATTATTATCATCGTATTAATATTTAATTTAAAGATGGCAAAAATAATATTTGCACTGATAAAAAAATAGCGCCTTTAAAGACGCTATTTTCGATTAAGTTAACAATTAACTAAATTACATTTTTTGTGTAAATGTACGGTTAATTACGTCATTTTGTTGTTCTTTAGTTAATGAGTTGAAACGCACCGCATATCCAGAAACACGAATAGTTAATTGTGGATATTTTTCAGGATGTTCCATCGCATCTAATAATGTATCACGATTTAATACATTAACATTTAGATGTTGACCACCTTCTACTGTAGCTTCGTGATGGAAATAACCATCCATTAAACCAGCTAAGTTGCGTTTACGCACATCATCATCTTTACCTAATGCATTTGGAACGATAGAGAAAGTATAAGAAATACCATCTTTAGCATAAGCAAATGGAAGTTTAGCAACAGATGTTAATGAAGCTACCGCACCTTTTTGGTCACGACCGTGCATTGGGTTAGCACCTGGTCCAAATGGCGCACCAGCACGACGTCCGTCTGGAGTATTACCTGTTTTCTTACCATAAACAACGTTTGATGTAATGGTTAATACAGATTGTGTAGGTGTTGCATTACGATAAGTTTTAAGTTTTTGAATTTTCTTCATAAAACGTTCAACTAAATCAACAGCGATATCATCAACTCGTGGATCGTTATTACCAAATTGTGGATATTCACCTTCAATTTCAAAGTCAGTAGCTAAACCATCTTCATCACGAATTGCTTTTACTTTTGCATACTTAATCGCAGAAAGTGAGTCTGCTGCAACTGAAAGACCAGCAATACCACATGCCATAGTACGAATAACATCACGATCATGAAGCGCCATTAATGATGCTTCATAGCTGTATTTATCGTGCATATAGTGAATAGCATTTAATGCAGTTACGTATTGTTTTGCTAACCAATCCATAAAGTGGTCTAAACGAGCAAATACTGTATCAAAATCTAAATATTCATCAGTGATTGGAGTCTCTTTAGGACCAACTTGCATTTTTAATTTTTCATCCACACCGCCGTTGATTGCGTATAGTAGAGTTTTAGCAAGGTTTGCACGCGCACCAAAGAATTGCATTTGTTTACCAACAATCATTGGGCTTACACAACATGCAATAGCATAGTCATCATTATTAAAGTCAGGACGCATTAAATCATCATTTTCATATTGTAATGATGATGTATCGATAGATACTTTTGATGCGAACTCTTTAAATCCACTTGGTAATTTTTCAGACCAAAGGATTGTCATGTTAGGTTCTGGAGATGGACCCATTGTATATAAAGTATTTAAGAAACGGAAAGAAGTCTTAGTAACTAATGTACGACCGTCAACACCCATACCAGCGATAGATTCAGTTGCCCAAATTGGGTCACCAGAGAATAATTCATCATATTCTGGCGTACGTAAGAAACGAACCATACGTAACTTCATAACAAAATGGTCAACAATTTCTTGAGCGTCTTTTTCTGTAATTAAACCAGCTTCAAGATCGCGTTGGAAGTAAATATCAAAGAAAGTCGAAGTCCGACCTAATGACATTGCAGCACCATTTTGTGATTTAACCGCAGCTAAATAACCAAAGTATGTCCATTGAACTGCTTCTTGTGCAGTCTTTGCTGGGGCAGAAATATCGAAGCCGTATTTAGCTGCCATTTCTTTAATTTGGCCAAGTGCACGATGCTGTTCAGCAATTTCTTCACGACGTTGCATAATCATTGGAAGATCAACACCGTTTTCGAAATCAGCTTGTAGTGAATTAAATTGTGCAAATTTATCTTGCATTAAGTAGTCGATACCGTAGAGCGCAACACGACGGTAGTCACCAATAATGCGACCACGACCATAAGCATCAGGAAGACCAGTAATAACACCTGATTTACGACAACGAAGAATATCTGGAGTATAAATATCGAAAACACCTTGGTTATGAGTTTTACGATATTCAGTAAAGATTTTTTTGACTAAAGGATCAAGCGTTCTGTTATAAGCTTTACAAGAATTCTCGATCATTTTGATACCACCAAACGGAATAATTGCACGTTTTAATGGTTTTTCAGTTTGTAAGCCAACAATTTTTTCTAAATCTTTTTCAATATAACCTGCATCATGAGCAGTAATTGTCGAAATAACACTTGTATCAAAATCCACAGGGGCATGGGTAGCATTTTCAATTTTAATGCCTTCCATTACTTTATCCCATAACTTAGTTGTAGCTTCAGTTGCGCCAGCTAAGAAAGACTCATCGCCTTCATATGGCGTGTAGTTTTTTTGAATAAAATCGCGGACATTAACATTATTTTGCCAATCACCATCTTTAAATCCTTTCCAAGCTGCTGCTTGTACTTCGTTTAAATTACTCATAATTTTCACCTCAGGTTTACAAAAATAACTATTTACCCTATTACATATTAGGGTAAATATTATAAAATCAATGTGGCTTACGTAAATATAAAGCCCAATAAGGTAGTGCTACAGCTAAACCACCTAAAATATTCCCAATTGTAACTGGAATTAAATTTTTAAATACAAAATGCGATATAGTTAACTCTTTAAATGCATCTGCCGACACACCAGCTGCTTGCCAAAACTCAGGGGACGCAAAGTTCTTAATCACAATACCCATAGGAATCATAAACATATTTGCAATACTATGCTCAAAACCGCTGGCAACAAACATCGCAACAGGTAAAACCATAATTAGCATTTTATCAAGTAAACTACGACCAGCGTAACTCAACCAGGCGGCCAAACAGACCATTAGATTAGCTAGAAAGCCAAGACATACTGCCTCAATAAAGGTGTGATGTAATTTATGATCGGCGGTTTGTAAAATATTTAGTCCCCACAAACCATTGGCTACCATATACTGGCCAGAAAACCAAATAACTGTGACAAACAGTATAGCACCAATAAAGTTACCAACATAGACCAAAATCCAATTACGAATCATTTTAGTCCAACTAATTTTATGGGTCATTTTAGGTAAAATGGTCAATACTGTTGAAGTAAATAAGTCAGAACCACAACAAACAACAAGCATAAGTCCTAAAGAAAAACAAATACCGCCGACTAATTTTGCCAAACCAAAAGCAACGGTTGCTGTTCCTGTTGTTACGGTAATATAAAATACAAAAGCGATAGAAATATAAACACCAGCAAGCATTGCGGATAAAATCGTACTACATGGGTGTTTGTTTACTTTGTAATTGCCTAGGTCTTCAGCAATTTGGGTCATTTGTGCGGGAGAATATGAATCCACAAGTTTATTGGTACTCAAACTAACATCCTCAAAAAAACTAGGGTTTTATGTGACGCATAGTATACTCAAAATTTGAAGCAGATCACGTTTTTTTTATTAAAAAACTTTAAAACCACAAAAATCCCTCATTATTAAATAGGTTACTTATAGTAAAAATAGTGAGTTAAAATTTTTAGGAAAATTTATACCTATTGGGGAGCTAATCTTATTTAGAATCAACCTATTGAACGCGATAAAAATTAGCCACATTAACCTTTCCGTGCTATAAGCGTGTTTTTCGCTCTAAAATCATTCAGGTAGACCATTGATTTTATTAAAGTTTTTATTATTTTTAAAAAGAATCATACACTTATCGGCTAGTTTTTTATTACGTTGAATTTGTTTTTTAAGAAAAGCGATTTTGTTATTTGATAATAGCTATTTAATAACAACTTGTTAATAACAGTTAGTTAATAACAAAAGCGCAAGGATCGCAGGCTTTGCCTGCTCAATGCCCCTACGGCGCAGGGCTTGGTTCTTTGTTATATTGTCCTCTATTTGCACCATAAACTATTCCAGATCTTAAGGATTAAGAAATACACACTAAATCTAAGGTGCGGTGCAAACAGCATAATAGCCGAAGGTGGCCCCCATGTGATTGCTATTGATGTAGCCTGTATCCGAGTAGGCATAGAACTGACGGCCGGGTATGGCATTGCTCGTCCAATAACCATAGTGGGAGTGAGTGCTGTAAGCGAAGTCCGCATTAGCATAATGCGACATGTAGCCCCACTCCGTGAAAAATCCAGCTCCAATTCGACGCTGGTAATTATTTTCAGATGACGACGGTGTGGCACTAGAAATAGGAAAACTAGTTGTTCTGACTGCATTGGTCAAATCTCTTAACTGCGTAAGACGATACCCCAAACGACGACACCATGTTATTTGAGCTGGTGCTGTATCGTATTTACCTCCTCGGTTAACAAACCACTGCTTTAACTTAAAGCCATATTTTACTACCTCGTCATTAGTTTTAATATCTCTACCCACTAACTCAAACGTCTGCGGTAACACTGGCTTAGCAATTGGGTTGGGATTCGGATTAAGCCATTGATTTCTTGCCTCTGGACCTGTTAGCTTAACACGGGCGACAACTTGTCCCTTGTCTTCATCAGGAATCCACTTATCATTAGCTACAACATTTGTCACTGTCGCAGTGATTCCCCCCAAAGTAACGGATTCCCATGTCAATTCATTTATATCTACTCCACTTATGAGTAAATCAAAATATAAGTTATGCCCACCCGTGGTCGGAAAATTTAGGTTGTATGATTCAGGACTGATTGATTGAACTAAGAAGCCCTTATCAGGATTCCATATATCAGCTGGACCTGCGAAGTTGACCCCACTCATATCTGCACCATTTTTACCAAATAGCAGATTCGGCCTTACATAATTGATAACTGGTGATGGTAGCATTATTGCATCACTACGATTACCTGTTCGATATTTTTTGCCATTCGCCTGTAAGTTCCATGAAGATGACAATAATAACAGCCCTAACACCAATAAGCTTTTTTGGGACAATTTTGATAATAATTTGAGAAATAATTTGGAAGGTATAAATGAGTTTTTTGTAAAAACTCGTCGAATAGGATTATTTGATAAATTTAAGACATAGGTTTGCCAGTGCTGGTGTCTGGTGTCTAAAATGATAATGCATTATGGTTTACCTGTCAAGTAATTA
>NZ_LZHK01000068.1:0-450 GCF_001690415.1 Gilliamella sp. Imp1-1 | reverse complement strand
TAGGGCGTGTTGATCTTTCATGATTATTTTTTAGACGGCATGATGTGAGTTATAATAATTCAGCCAAAAACAACCCTAACTCGATTCATCATGCCAAGAACAATGCTAACAGATAAACGGTGGGAAAAGCTACTACAAATAATGAAAAATACCGGCCGAGTTTATAATAAATCCGAGCATCGGATGACGTTTGAAGGGATCCTTTTCCGAATGAGAACCGGTATTCCTTGGCAAGATTTGCCAGAAGAGTTTGGTGAATGGAGCACTGTCTATAGGCGATTTAATTTGTGGTCTAAAAAAGGAATATTAGTTGATATTTTCAAACATTTATCACAACTAGCGGATTTTGAATGGGTGTTCCTAGATGGCTCGATTATCAGGGCTCATCAACATAGTACAGGCGCTGCAACGGAGTATTCCGAGCAAATAGGTCAGAGCTGTGGTGGTAAT
>NZ_LZHK01000067.1:0-8667 GCF_001690415.1 Gilliamella sp. Imp1-1 | reverse complement strand
TAAATGCCGGTCTGTGATAGCATTCAATACCGAAACAATCACCGAATCATCCTGTAACTTAGGTTGATAATAGTAAGCACAACGGCTTAAGCCAACGATAGCGCAGCTCATAGCTATAGTAACAGAATGATTTTGTTGTAGTTGCTGTGCCCACGTTTTACGTGCCTTTGTGGGCACTAAAGCTTTTTTATGATTTCTTCCTGAAGCTGTGATTTTAAGCTCAGCTCGGCAAACATCTGCTTAAGTTTGCGGTTTTCAGCCTCTAGCTCTTTTAAGCGTTTGATATCCGAAGTATCCATTCCGCCGTATTTTTCCCGCCATTTATAAAAAGTTGAATTACCCATGCCATATTTACGGCAGAGTTCCTTGACAGGAATACCCGCTTCAGCTTCTTTTAAAATAGCGACGATTTGATGTTCAGTCATTTTTTTCATCATTAAATCCCCTTTTACTTTTATCATAGAGAATTTTCTACTTTTTTGTTGTACTGTTTTAGGGGATAGTTACAACCTTAATATAAACTTATTCAGTAATCGGATAAATGTAAAATTTGATGCACTTTTTGATTTAAATTCGTCATTTAAATAAAGCATTAAATAGTATTCCATCTACCCATATGGACAAAATGTAAAAAAAGTTTTTAGGTCATTATCAAATCAATGCAGTTAATCGTTCTGATACATTTTTCTAATAAAAGCTGAGAGTTATTTTCCGCTTTTATTAGTAAAATGATTAATAATAGACAAGCATATTTAAACTTAGAATTTAACGTATTTATTTTGTCTGTTTAGAATTTTAATGCTTGCACACTTTGCACTAAATCAGCCAACTGTGTGACAATTTGGTTACCTGTATTTGCTTCATCACCCCCAAGTGTTTTATTGCGCATAAAATCAGCCTTAATTTGTTGCCAACGTTTGGCTTGCTCTTTAGTTAATATGTCTCGAATTTCTGCCAATTTAAGAAGATTTTCTTCTGCCCCATTGGTGAGAAGTTGCGCTTCTCCAAGGTAGTGATCTTCAATAATTTGGTTAAGTTCATCATCATTCATAACCGACGAAACTTTTTCAGCAAGTTTGTTCATGTTTCGATAACTACCTTGTAACTTAAACGGCGGTTCGGTGCGATATTTATCAGATTGCGCTGCACTGATGATGTATTGTTGATTGACCTTAAACACTACTTCACGAATTTTTAATAAATGACGTAATACAGCTACAATTTCACTAATTTCAGCTTGGCTATAGGCATAACTCAGTTCGTTGGTATTGAGTGGTTTGCCTTGTGCATGATCAATAAGTTTATAAAGATCATTAAGATCACGCAGTGCCAATGGTGATAAAATTGGATTGGAAGTTAAGCAGTTTTCGATGTAACTTGACGCAAATACTTCATTCATTCCGCCAAGGACTTCACCTAAGTTATAAATATCGGCACGGTTGGCTAGCATGTCCGGTATCTGAAATACTTCACCTGATTCAGTGTAAGGGTTTCCGGCCATAATAACACAGAATTTCTTACCTCGAAGATCATAAGTTTTGGTTTTACCTTTCCAAACTCCTTCAATGCGCCGAGATCCATCACAAAGCGAGATGAATTTTTGTAAAAATTCTGGATTAGTATGTTGAATATCATCAACATATAACATAACATTATTACCCATTTCAAGTGCTAAATTTAACTTTTCAAGTTCTTGACGAGCCGTTGCGTTTGGCGCTTGTTCAGGATCGAAAGATAGTACGCTATGTCCAAGTGCTGGTCCGTTAATTTTCATGAAAATTAATCCCAGCCGGTTAGCCACATATTCCATTAGTGTGGTTTTCCCATAACCAGGCGGAGAGATAAGTAATAATAACCCCATTAAGTCAGTTCGGCGACTTTCACCGACTGTCCCCATTTGCTTAGCTAAGTTGTCTCCGATAATGGGTAGATAAACTTGATTGATGAGTTTGTTACGCACAAATGAACTTAAAGGTTTAGCTTTAAACTCTTCAAGATGTAAAAATTCTCGTTGTTCATCTAGGATTTCTTTGCGTAACGTTTGATATTGCTGAAACTCAGGGATCACAACTCTTGATTGTTTACGCATACGACTAAAAAAGTCATCAAGATTAATATTTAACACACCTTGTTTGATTGTTGGGTGTTCACCTAATAAATCATTGACAGTAATATCCAATTCAATTTCACTGACCTGTAAGGTAAGGCCATTTTCTTTATCTAACATACACAGCAAGATTGCTTCAGCTATATACTCTGATAATTTTTCGTATTTGGGTAAGGTACAAAGCCCTTTATACCAACTTTCAATAAGATTCCAACGATCAGCAGGGCGAGTTTTTAAATTTAATTGAGATTGGTCAAAATCCCCCCACATATGAGATTCTTCTAACTTGGCTTTTAGTCCTTCATACATACAATTACTATATTTACTTAAGGTAAACTGTAGAGGAATTTCAGCTAATACATAGCTTAAGTATTCGGTTGCTTGTTTGATATGATAATGTTCATGCCGTATTGGGTAGGTTTGTAAAAATTGTTTTAATTCAACAAACATTTCTGCTTGTAAATTGTTTAATCCCTCGTTATGACCAAATAATGCTTGGATATCTTTACAAGTTTTAGCGCGTTCAGGCCATAATTTAGCGACATCATTTTTTTGGTTATATTGCCAATATAGTATTGCTAAACTACGTGCTAAAGGATTGTAACGTAGTAAGCCAGCAGCTTCGCCAAGAGGAATAAGTTTTGATAAAATTTTTATGGCGTCATGATCATGTATGCCTTTTTCATAACCTTCTCGATATCGCATTGCAGCATAATCACGCACGGTTTTATTTAAACTTTCAGGCTGATTTAATTGACTGACTAAGTCTTCATAACTAATATCAAGCTCTTTTTTTAATGTGGCACTGATAATCAAGTAAGCTAGATATTCTCCTCGATAGACGATTGGTGTTTCGGATTCGAGTGAAATTGTCCAAAAAGGTTTAAAGCTTTCTAATTTAGCACTTTCAACTTTCTCTTGATAATCTGTACCTGTTAACTGTAAATACAAATGGTTTTCTTTGGGTACAATAGTTAGGTCAAGTTCTTGTGTATTAACACTAAATTTATGTCTTGGACCTAATTTAATAACATTGCCACCCGACTCAAAAATTTCTGATTTATCACGTAGAGCACGAATAGCCTGATCTTGCGCATTTTTAAATCGTGATTCGATATCATCGGCTTTTACATTATCAAAAAGTGTCCTTAGTTTTTCGACAATTTCACGAATTTTTAACGCTAAAGAATCGGCAACAAAAAAAGCATTCAGCTCGTTTTGATCTGAGAATTTAGCGGTTCGCCTTGGGAGACTATCCAAAATTCGATTAGCAGCTGTGAGTAGTGATTCGGTTTGCCTTGTTCTTTCTTCAAGAAGGGCCTGTTTATGTGTTTCGAATGATTCTAATATCTCTTCACGCTTAGCAAGTATATCATTAAGAAATTCTTCGCTTTCACTAAATTGATTTTCAAGCTCTTCAAGTTGAACCAGAAGTCTTGATAGTTCATCATCACATTTTTCTGGCGTGGCAGCAATACTTAAAGCACTGGCAATACTTTGACTAAATAATTTAAATTGGGCGCCAAATTGTGCGACCATTTCAACTCTAGATAAATTTTTTCGTTTTTGACTAATTCTTGCCTTAGTTTGATTAAGCTTTGCATAAACTTCGGCAATTGATTCGATGATTTTGGTTTGAAGTGTAACATCATCAAATTTTAAAGTTGCTATGAGTTGAGAAAGCATATCCAAGTCATTGGACATTTCGTCTGTATTTTTTATTGGCTCAATAAGTTTGGCAACAGTGTCAGCTTTTTCTAAATATTTTTCAATATCATCTATTTGGTTTATAAATGGTTCAAGTGCTTTATCACTAACCAAAAATTCAGCCGTTGCTAATGAGACTAATGATTGACGTTCTTTTAGCTCATTTTCCATTTTATCAATTTGATTTGAATCGATATAACGATAAGTTCTTAATGTAACAAGGCAACCCAATTGCATTTTTATTGCATTAAGCGCATCAACATATTCTTGAGTTTCTTGCCAACTATCAGGATAAAATTTTGCTAGTAGATCTTGTTGGTTAGTAATGGCCTCACGCATGGCACTTTCAGATTGGCGGCGTATGTTCTCGACTTTTTCATATTCATCGAGTACTAATTCACTTGTTTGCGAAATGTTACGCAAAATAGGTGAAAATGATAAATTCTTTTCATCACTAAGCCAAAAATAACTATCAAATAGTCGCTTAGAGTCTTCACTTAATTTACTATATAGTTGAGAAGAAACAGATTGATTATCAATTTCACGAACAATAAAATAGAGATCGGAGATACCGCGAACTAACTCAGCATTACCAATTTTCCCTAAAAAGCTGTTGTTGGTTGGCTGTGTTGCAGCAAATTCATCACTGTAAAAAGGTGTTTGCCAAATTTGCATAGGGTGAATACGAGTTGGTTCATCGCTTTCACCTTCAAATACAACCATTCGCCCATCTTCAAATACAGCATAGCCATGACCTAATATTGGGGTATCCAGTTTTCGTTCAATCATATTGTAGTTAAATAGCGCTAAACGACCTGAATTTGGATCATAAAAAATGTATAACACATCTTCGCCATTAGGAGAGCGACGGATACGTCTAAAACGCATTCCAGACATGGACTGTTCGAATGTTTTATATTCGCCATTTTGCAAATAATAACCACCAGGGAAAATCACTCCATGGTCTTCTGGCAACTGGATACATGCTTGACCGATAAAATCAATTCGTTGTGCTTCTTGAGTAAGAGTGTTATAGATCAGATATCGCCAGTTGTCTTCACGGTAGGGTAAGACTTTTAAGAGTATTAATGCGCCTACTTTTGCATATTCAATTTTGGCATCGTTTATGGACTGATTTTTATCGAGTACTTCTTCACGATAAATGCCTAATCCATCATTGGTATTGTTTTCACATTTTATGGTGAGATCACCACCAATTGTTTCAACAAAAACAGTATCTAAAATATTAATATGGGGGAATCGCCCATTAACAATGTTTTCACGAGTGGTTTCTATCCATTCAAAATCATAAGCAGGTGGTAATGCAATATCACGTTCACCACGATTATCAATATATTCAATGTTTTTTTTGTCACTTGAAATTGACCAGCGAAATACACGAATATCGCTTACTCGCTCACCAATTTGGAAACTGGCGAGTAATTTGCCGTCTCGTTCGACTAGTTGCAGCAATTGAGCATTTTTGTAATAAGTATATAGTTCATTGAAATCTTGAACAAAACGATCAATATTTAAAAAAGTATTTGATAGATCAACTGCATCAGCTTCATAATTTTCATCACGTTCAACTAGTTGGTAAAGGGAAAAAACATCTTCAACTCTGGTTTCTTTTTTCAAGCCTAAAAAGACGTTGTAACCAAATAATAACCAATCGCCAAACCGGACAATATCCCTTGCTATACAATTATTTTCGGTTCTTATTCGAATTCGACTAATGATTGACATATCACTTTTGCCAAACTCAGAAAGTCGCTGTTGATTTAATGCTTCTGTTTTTTGGTTGAGTTCTTGCCCTAGTGAAGTTAAACGTTTACGAAGGATTTCATAAGCTCCGCCTTCGGCAACTGCTTTATCGAGTGTGGTTTGTTGTTCGTTTTCTTGTCCTATTTCTACCATTTTTTACTCTTGATTTTCATACAGAAAGGTCATTGCTTTCGGAAGAGAAATCTTTTACCGAAAGCAGATGATAGTGATAATATTAATTTAACAATTAATTAAACGTATAGTATTAATTATTACCATCGTCATTATTACTATTTGATGGTAAAAATTGTTTAGCTAATGCTTTTAAATCAGTGTTTTTTAAAGTTTCGCTTAAATCAACATTTTTATTACCTGATAAACGTGATAGTACTGATTGTATAACAGATTGTAGTACTGGACTTTGGTTTACTGTCCCTTCAATAGCTTTACCAACGCTAATGGCTTTAGAAAAGCTATTAAAGAAGTTATCATTACCACCAACAATTTCAATGTTTGCCTTGCTAAATGCAGCCGCTAGTACATCAGCTTGCTCTCTGGCAATTTCTTTGTTAGCAGCAATAGCGGCCATAGCTTGTTCAAAGCCTTTTTCAAGTGCCAAGCGGAACTCTTCATGATTTTTAGACTGCTCATTCATTGTTCCCATTGCTTGGAATTTTTCGACTAAACCATTTGCTTCGGCAGTTAAACGTTCACGAATTACCAATGCTTCAGCTAAACCTTGTTCTTTAGTCGCTGCGGCTTTGGCAAAACCAATTCTTTCATCACCACGAGCTTGAGCTGAAAGCTTTTCTTCAAGTACTTTTGCTTCGGTTAAACCTTGTTTTTCTGTTGCTATTGCTTTCGCTTCAATAACCTTAGCTTCTGATAAGCCTTTTTCTTGATTTCCTCTTGCTTCTGCAAGTAAAGTTTCAGCAGTAATATTGGCTTTTACTAAACCTTCTTTTTCTTCTGCTTCGGCACGTGCTTTACGTACTTTAGCTTCAGCTAAACCAATTGCAGCTTCTTCGGCTTCAATACCTTGAGCGAGTTGTTTTTTTGCTTCAGCCTGTTTAGCAGCGGCTTCAAGTTCAGCTTGCGCCATTGTACTAATTTCTATTGCGCGGTGTTTAGATGATTGCTCATCAGCCTCTGCTTGTTTAACTTGTTTAACTAATTCTTGTTCAGCTCTTGCTTCTGCTTCGATAATAGTTGTTTGTTTTTCGCGATCGGCTTTTGAAACTTCTCGCACTTCTTTAATATTTTCTTCTTCAACTGCAACTGTTTTTTCAACTGCCACACGCTCACGAATAACATTAGCAATCTGTTTCTTTTCTTCTTCTAGAACTTTATCTTTTTCAATACGTTGTAATTCAACTTCACGCTCACGAGCAACAATTTCTAGAGAACGTGCTCTTTCAACTCGTTCTTCCTCAATAGCAATAGCTCTTAAGCGATTTTGTTGTGCAACTTCAACTTCACGTAAACGATTTTCTTCACGTACTTCAATTTCTTGTTGTGATTGAATTCTAGCTTGTTCAGCTTTTAAGCGCTCTTCTTCTTGCACTTTCAGCGTTTCAGCTTGTTCTCGTGCTCTAATGGTTTCTATTTCCCGCTTTTGGCGAGCTTCAGCATCAGCTTGTTGACGTTCAAGTTCTAATTTGGCTTCAATAGTCTCTGTATCTTTTTTCTTTAATGCTAATTCAAGATCCCTTTCTCGTTTGTTCGTTTCATCTTTATGAACTGAAGTAATAGATGTAATTTTGTTAATACCTTCGGCATCAAAAATATTATCAGGATCAAGTGATTTAATTGGGGTTTGTTCTAAATAGTCTATTGCTACATCCTCTAAAGCATAACCATTAAGATCTTTACCGATTACATCAATAATACGTTCACGGAAATTCATACGGTCCTCAAACAATTTAGCTAACTCAAATTGTTTACCGACTGTTTTTAACGCCTCTGAGAACTTTGCGCTAAATAGCGAACTTACAGCTTTTTGATCTGATGCTCTATCTACACCAATTGATTTTGCAACTTTTAAAACATCTTCAGTAGTTTCATTAACACGAAGATAGAAAGCGACACAAATATCAGCTCGCAAATTATCTTTACAAATTAAACCATCTTTACCTCGACGTTCTACGTCAAAAGTAATTAATGAAATTTTCATAAACTCTTTTTTGTAGATAACAGGATAAACTAAAGCTCCTGTAAAATGTACTTTAGGTTTTGAGCTCATATCATTAACAATAAGAGCTGTGCCTTGCGGAACTTTGATATAGAACGCTTTAAACAATAAGAAAAATCCAACAATCACAAGGAATATTATCCCTACAACTATTAGGAAAAAAATGATAGTGTCTGAATTTATTGTCATAATTTGCTATTCTCCAAAAATATTCACTTTATTACTGATGAAACTCTTCTATACTAATAATTTCATAACTATTATTTGTTGTATCATAACTAAGTAAGATAGCTTTATCCCCACGCTTGAAATAGTATGACTCACTACATCTAACTTGTAAGATTAATCCGGCGCCACCATCTTCGTAGATAGCTTCACCTTTCATGTTATTAACAAAACTGGAACGAATTTCAACTACTTGACCTAATAATAATTTATGATTATTCGATATATTGAGTTTACTAAATATTGGTCTAAGAGGAGTTATAATAAAAGCAGTTAGATAAACGGCTACAATAAAAGAAATAATTAATACAAAAATTCCTGCTATGTAATAAATTAGAACAAAATCACATAGCGGTAAAACTAAAAAACGAAAAGAAAAATAACAAATTGACCATCCTGATAATGATATTAATGTTATCACCAATGACATTGGCACTTGATTGAAACCAAATTTCATTAATAACCCACCAAATCCAGATATGTTCGGTGGATTATCAATTGATATATCAAAATCAAGGTTTACGTCTAAGCAATCAATAGTTAAAATACCGACAGCTACAACTAACCAATATAATACGCAAAGCGTTAGCAATCCACTAAAAATAATCACAGGAAAAGAAAAAAATATTCCCCAGAAAAAATCCATTATATTTCCTTTATTTTTTTAATATTT